>JBOGJZ010000174.1:0-1589 GCA_050745645.1 Terriglobia bacterium
CCGCAGCGATGGCCAGTATATCCGCGATTACGTCTACGTCAAGGATGTCTCCAGCGCCTATCTCGCTCTTGCTGAACGATTGGATTCTCCCGAGGTTCGCGGCGGAAGCTTCAACTTCAGCCCCGAATCCCGAGTGACAGTCATGGAAATCGTGAATAAGATTCGCGGGATCATGAAGTGCGGTCACATTAACGTCACGGTCCTGAATGAGGCAAAAGGCGAGATCCGCAATCAATATCTTTCTTCGGAAAAAGCCAAACATGTGCTGGGATGGGCGCCTGCCTATAAGTTGGAAGAAGGATTGAAGGAGACGGTTGATTGGTACTCAGGCTTTTTTAAGGGGGGCGGAGCGTGACGATTTCGGACGCGCGCTGCCGTTCCTGCGAATGCGGTGGGTTGGAGCCTGTTCTCTCCCTGGGGCGGACGCCACTGGCGAATGCGTTGCTCACGCATGACCAGTTGTCTCTGCCGGAGCCGGCATTCCCTTTGGAGCTTGCCTTTTGTCCGAACTGTTCGCTGGTGCAAATTCTGGAAACGGTCCCGCCCGAGACCATGTTTAGCAGCTACCCGTACTTCTCGTCGTTCTCTGACACCGCGGTTCGAAACGCCGAATCCATCACGGAGCGCTTGATCGCGGAGCGGAGACTGGATGCGAGCAAGCTGGTGGTCGAAATCGCCAGCAACGATGGCTATTTGCTCCAGTTTTACAAGCGCGCGGGCATTCCAGTTCTGGGCATCGAGCCGGCGTCGAACATCGCACACGTTGCCGAGAAGGAGCGGGGCATCCCTACGGTCTGCGAGTTTTTCAACGCGGACTTGGCGCAGCGGCTTCGGCAGGAAGGACGCCAGGCAGACATCATTCACGCCAACAACGTTCTGGCGCATGTTCCCGGCCTCAATTCTGTAGTCGGGGGCGTGCGGATTCTCCTGAAAGACGAGGGCGTGGCGGTGATCGAGGTTCCCTACGTCAAGGAGATGATTGAGCGCTGCGAATTTGACACGATCTATCACGAGCACCTCTGCTACTTCTCCGTAACCGCGCTGGACCGCTTGTTTGCACGCCACGGATTGACACTTCAGGATGTCGAACGGCTGCCCATTCACGGCGGGTCGCTGCGGCTGTTTGCCGTGCCGCGTGCGGCGGCGGAACAGAGCGATGCGGTAAGCGCCATGCTCGCAGACGAACGTGCGCGCGGCGTCGATCAGTTATCGTTTTATCAGGGATTCGCCCAGCGCGTCGAAAAGCTGAAGGGAGAAATTCAAAAGCAATTGGGCGAGCTTAAAGGGAAGGGAAAGCGGCTGGCGGGTTACGGGGCCGCGGCCAAGGGCAGCACGCTGTTGAATTACTGCGGGATCGGCCGCGAGACGCTGGATTTTGTTGTGGACCGGAGCACTTATAAGCAAGGCCTGTATATGCCTGGGGTGCGCCTCCCGATCTTTCCACCGGATAAACTGCTGGAATCTCAGCCGGACAACGTTCTCCTGTTAACCTGGAATTTTGCGGAAGCAATTATGCAGCAGCAGGCTGAGTATCGCCGCCGCGGCGGGCAGTTTGTGATCCCAATTCCAGAGATGAGAGTTCTTTAGAG
>JBOGJZ010000175.1:0-19709 GCA_050745645.1 Terriglobia bacterium
GTTCTGAATAGTGACCTTTACCTTCGGCATGGCGGCGCCAGAGCGGTTGGTTACGCTGCCGGACACCGTGCCGCCTGAAACCTGACCGGGTGCTCGACGGGGGATCAAAAGAACAAACACCGCGCACAATAGAACTGAGGCTCGTCTGTTGGCAAAGTATCGCTTCACGTGGCTTGAATCCCCTTCTTTCAATCTGCCCCGAAAATTTCGGGCAGCCACTCACCCGGCTCGCTCCGGGATTTGTAGCGCAGGGTCCGATCTTTGACCCCTTCGCTGCGCTCAGGGCAGGCTCTGCGGCTTGTCCACGGCCCCGCGGAAAACCGCAGCGTTACAATACGAACGCTGCGCTAGAGGATATTTTCAGAGCGGGCAAAGGATTGTTATGGCGAAAAAAGTTTCGGCGATGATCAAGCTTCAGATTCCAGCAGGCAAGGCCACTCCTGCCCCGCCTGTGGGTCCGGCGCTCGGCCAGCACGGCGTGAACATTATGGAATTCTGCAAGGCGTTTAACGCCAAGACGTCCGCAAAGGATCAAGAAGGGTTGATTATCCCTGTCGTGATCACCGTGTACCAGGATCGCACCTTTACCTTCATCACCAAAACACCTCCAGCGGCGATACTGCTCAAGCGCGCCGTTGGCATAGCGAAAGGGTCGGGGGAACCCAACAAGAATAAGGTTGCCAAAGTAACGGAAAAGCAGGTCGAAGAGATTGCCAAGGCGAAACTGCAAGATTTAAACACCCGCAATTTGCCGGCGGCAATTGCCAGCATCAAGGGAACGGCGCGAAGCATGGGCATCGAGGTAACGAGCTGACTGGTTGTTGAAGAAGCTTGGCTGCCATGCTCCGCTCAGCATGACCATGACAAAGAGGGGTGGGTGCTGGGCAACTTCACCGCGAGGAGTGAAAGTTGGGTAAGAAATACGAAGAAGCTCTGAAAATGGTGGACCGGGCAGGCTATTCCTTAACGGAAGCAATGCCGCTTCTGAAGAAGGTGGCCTTCGCGAAGTTTGACGAGACGGTGGAAATATCGATCCGGCTCGGCGTCGATCCCAAGCATGCAGATCAGATGGTGCGGGGGACGGTGGTTCTGCCGCATGGTTTGGGCAAAACGAAGCGGGTGGTCGTCATCGGTTCGGGGGACAAGGTCCGCGAAGGCCGGGAGGCTGGCGCCGATGAAGCCGGCGGAGACGACATTGTTCAAAAGATTCAGGGCGGATGGATGGATTTTGATGCAGTGATCGCCACTCCGGACATGATGAAATCGGTCGGCCGACTCGGCAAAGTTCTTGGACCTCGAGGCTTGATGCCTAACCCCAAAACAGGGACAGTGACCATGGACGTGGTGAAGGCGGTTCGGGAGATAAAGGCAGGGAAGGTGGAGTTCCGCGTGGATAAGACCGGGATTATTCACTGTCCCGTGGGCAAAGCGTCTTTTGACGCTGAGAAGTTGACGGAAAACGCCCAAGCTCTGGTCTCCAGCGTACTCAAGGCAAAACCTGCGAGCGCGAAGGGCCGCTACGTAGGCAGTATTATTGTCTCGTCAACCATGGGTCCTGGTATTCCGATCGACCCGGCAACTGTTGAAGCCGCGTAAGGTAAAGAGGATAGCTCCATGAAGAAGGATGCCAAACAGCAAAAGGCGGAAGCGCTGCGGGAAGAGCTTTCAAACGCGCGCGCGGTGATTCTTTCAAGTTTTGAGGGGATAACCGTCAGCCAGGATTTCGAGTTGCGGCGCAAGCTGGAAGACGTAGGCGCGAAGTACAAGGTTGCGAAGAACAGTATTATCGAGCGTGCCGTGGAAGGGACTCCGAGTGCGGCGGCAGCGGCCAAGCTCAGCGGAACTACATCGCTTGCCTTCACGACGGCTGACCCGGTGGCGCTTGCCAAGGCGATTACCGCTTACGCCAAAGAGAATGCCGTCCTCGTCTTCAAGACCGGCGTGGTCGAAGGCAGACTGATTGACCTTAAAGAACTCAACGCGCTGGCCTCCCTGCCTTCGCGGGAGGCGCTGTTTGCTAAGGCTCTGTTTCTCATTAACTCGTCGGCTCAGCGAGTGGCTTCAGTGCTCTCAGCAACCGGGCGTAATCTGGCGGTCGTGGTTCAACAGGGCGTGGAACAGAAGAAGTTTCTGGATGCGGCTGGGTAGTGATTCCTTGAGGCCGGGAATGAATTCCTCCCGCCGCGCAAACGGCTGGACGGGAAATTTGAGGAGGAAACTTAAAGATGTCAGAACGGGTTGAGAAGATCGTTGAAGAAATTAAGACGCTGAATCTTTTGGAAGCGGCTGAGCTGGTGAAGCAGCTTGAGGAGGCGTTGGGCGTGAGCGCAGCGGCCGCGGCTCCGGTCATGGTGGCAGCGGGAGCTGGCTCAGGCGCTCAGGCTGGAGCTGCGCCAGCCGAGGAGAAGACCGAGTTCAGCGTCATCCTCACAGCGGTTGGGGCCAATAAGATCAATGTGATTAAGGCAGTTCGCGAGGTCACGAGCCTCGGGTTGAAAGAGGCTAAAGATCTGGTGGATGGCGCGCCAAAACCGATTAAGGACGGGATCAGCAAGGAAGAGGCTGAGTCCATCAAGAAGAAATTCACCGAGACTGGCGCCACCGTCGAAGTAAAGTAGAGAACTGACTTATCCGCGCCCGGCTGTCTGCGGAGCAGGGTTCTGCGTGGCGCGCGGCACAGGGCGTTGCGGGACGAGGGTTAAGCCTGATTTAAGGGTTGCTATCACATGCTCCGGACCTTTGCATCCTCAGTTGTGCACTCTGCATCTTAAATTACAGAGGTCCATTTCTCATTATTGCGCGGCTAGCTTCAATAAATTCTAAGTAAGGAGTCGAAAGGATGCTCAACGGCCGGAACGGCGCGTCGCGTCAGCGGGTTAATTTCTCTAAAATCCCCTCGGTTATTTCTATTCCCAATCTGATCGAAGTGCAGCGCAGGTCCTATGATCGCTTCCTACAGATGAACCTTCTGCCCTCCGAGCGCGAGGATATCGGGCTGCAGGCGGTGTTCAACTCGGTATTTCCAATCACCGATTTCCGCGGAGTTTCGCAGTTGGACTTCGTGGATTACTCAATCGGGAATTGGGAGTGCAAATGCGGTAGCCTGAGGGGCCTCCATCACCTGCGAAGCACGTGCAAAAACTGCGGTCACACGGTCATTACAGACCCCTTCAAGGCCGGCGACGTATTGTGCATGCGCTGCGGTACATTTAATGAGAATGTGGTTACCTTCTGCAACCGCTGCGGCGACCCGGTCGCCCTGCAACTGAAGTACGATGTGACCGAATGTCAGGAGCGTGGAATGACCTTCGCGGCTCCTTTGAAGGTCACCATCCGGCTCACGCTGTATGATAAAGACACCGAGACCGGCCAGAAGAGCATTCGTGACATCAAGGAGCAGGAGGTCTACTTCGGAGAGATACCTTTGATGACCGAGAACGGCACGTTTGTCATCAACGGCACGGAGAGAGTCATCGTAAGCCAATTGCACCGCTCTCCGGGAGCTTTTTTTGAATCGACGCCGCAAAAGACGTATTTCCTTGGAAAAGTTATCCCATACCGCGGTTCGTGGGTCGAGTTCGAATACGACAACAAGAACATTCTTTACGTCCGCATCGATCGCAAACGCAAATTTCTGGCTTCGATCTTTCTCCGGGCGCTGGGCCTGAAGAATAACAGCGAAATTCTTAAGGTCTTTTACCAGGTTGAGCGCGTCGAGGTAAAGGGCGGGAAGTTATACCAGGAGGTCTCGGAGGGTTTATTAGGAACGAAACTCTCCAAGAGCATTGACCATGTTCGCGGTAGTGCTGTGATTGTCCACGCCGGCAGAAAGATCACACCGGCGCTGCTCAAGGAAATTCAGAAGGCTCATGTTACCCAGGTCGAGGTGGCGCCGCAGGATTTGGAAGGAGCTTATGCAGCGGCTGACATCGTCGATACAACGACCGGCGAAGTGTTGTTGGAGGCCAATAACGCTCTCACCCCGGCCCTACTGGGGGCGGTCCTGGAATCGGACATCAAGGGCCTGGAATTGTCCTTCCCGGAGCGCGACGACACAGGCGTGGTCATCAGCCAGACGCTGAAGCGGGATAGCTTAAAAACGTCCCAAGAAGCATTGATCGAGCTTTACAGGAAAATGCGCCCCGGCGATCCCCCGACACTGGATACGGCCACGTCGCTGTTCAACGGCATGTTCTTTGACCCGCGAAAATATGACTTTTCACGGGTGGGGCGGCTCAAGTTCAACATCAAGCTGGGGTATTCTACGCGGCTCAAGACCCGCCTGGATGCAAAAGCCGTTTCTTTGGAGCTTGAGGAAGCGCGGAACTTCCCGTCGAATAACTTCTACGTCATAGCCGGCCGCGAAAAGATGTTCATAGGCCAGCGCCAAGGCACGTCTTGCTCCGAAGTGGTGCGCGGATGTGAAGGTACGCTCGCGACGGAGCACTCTGAGGCCGAGACAATCCAGTTGCCGCTTGACAAGAGGACGCTCGAACCAGAGGATTTGTACGCTTGCATCCGCTATCTTTTGAAACTCCGTAAAAATCCGGGCGGCAGCTACTCCGTGGATGATATCGACCATTTAGGCAACCGCCGGGTGCGCGCGGTAGGTGAGCTGCTGGAGAATCAATTCCGCATCGGTCTGGTCAGGATGGAACGGGCCATCAAGGAGAAGATGTCGGTTTACCAGGAAATGTCAACCGCCATGCCGCATGACCTCATCAACGCCAAGCCGGTGATGGCGGCGATTCGTGAGTTCTTTGGCTCCTCACAGCTCTCGCAGTTCATGGATCAAACCAATCCGCTTTCAGAAATCACCCATAAGCGGAGGCTGTCGGCCTTAGGTCCGGGAGGCCTCTCGCGCGAGCGCGCCGGATTCGAGGTCCGCGACGTGCATCCTACTCATTACGGCCGCCTGTGCCCGATCGAGACCCCTGAAGGTCCCAATATCGGCTTGATTTCGTCGCTTTCCTGTTACGCCCGGATCAACGAATATGGCTTCATTGAAAGCCCGTACCGGAAAGTCCGGAATGGCACGATTGTTGATTATGTCACCATCACGCACGGTGGAGATGGTCCGTGGCGTGTGGGCGAGCACGTGGAACTGAAGGAAGTTGAAGAGGCCTGTGAAGAGCTGCGGGAAAAACGCCGTAAGCTGGTGGAATACGCGCCTTTTTCGTTCTATCTATCCGCCTGGGAAGAAGATCAACACATTATTGCGCAGGCGAACGTGACCGTTGATGAAAGAGGGCGTATTGTCCACGAGCTGGTTAACGCGCGCCAGGCTGGCAACTTTGTACTGGTCCGGCGGGAGAACGTGGATTACATCGATGTCAGCCCGAAGCAACTGGTGTCTGTCGCTGCCTCACTCATTCCGTTCCTGGAGAACGACGACGCCAACCGCGCGTTGATGGGCTCCAACATGCAACGACAATCTGTCCCTCTCCTGCGCGCGCAAGCGCCGCTGGTCGGCACCGGGATGGAGGAAGTCACGGCCCGTGATTCGGGCGCGGTGATTCTTTGTAAGCGCGACGGCGTGGTGGACAGCGTTGACAGCGAACGAATCATTGTACGCGTCGAGGGTAATGGACACAGCGGACATCTCTCCCGGGAAGTTGGCGCAGATATTTACCAGCTCATTAAGTTCCGGCGGTCGAACCAGAATACTTGCATCAATCAAAAACCCGTTGTTCAAAAAGGACAGCGCGTTAAAACGGGCGTCGTGCTGGCGGACGGCCCTTGCACCGAGGGCGGAGAGCTCGCTCTTGGGCGCAACGTCTTGGTAGCGTTCATGTCGTGGCGTGGCTATAACTACGAAGATGCCATCCTGGTGAGCGAAAAGCTGGTCAAAGAGGATTCATACACTTCTATCCACATCGAGGAGTTTGAAATCGAATCCCGGGACACCAAGCTCGGCCCGGAAGAGATCACTCGCGATATTCCTAACGTCTCCGAGTCTCTACTGAAGGATTTAGACGAGAGTGGCGTTATTCGCGTCGGCGCTTACGTGAAACCTGGTGACATCCTGGTGGGAAAGGTTACTCCCAAGGGCGAGACGCAGTTGACGCCTGAGGAAAAGTTGCTCCGGGCGATCTTCGGAGAAAAGGCCGGGGAGGTTCGTGACGCGTCGCTGACCTGCCCTCCCGGAATCGAAGGCATCGTCGTTGATGTGAAGATATTTTCGCGCAAAGGCGCGGATAAAGACGAGCGCGCGAAAGCGATTGAGACCGGCGAAGTTGTCCGCCTGGAAAAAAATCTGAACGATGAAATCCGTATCTTGAACGCTGAGCGCGTGGAGCGGTTGGCGGCTTTGCTTGAAGGTGAAACGCTGCTTGCGGACTTGCACGATGAAAAGACCAATAAGCGGCTGCTTGCAAAAGGCGCTGCGCTGGACCGCGAAGCCATAGCCCGCGTCTCCACGCGAAATTTAAAGCGCGTCAAGTTCGCCAAAAAAGACCCGACGTTGCTCGAAAGAATGGATGAGGTCGAGGAGATGACCTCGCGGCAGATTGATATTCTTCGCAAAATCACGGACGAGAAAATCGCCAAGCTGAAAAAGGGCGATGAGTTGCCGCCCGGCGTCATCAAGCTGGTCAAGACATTCATTGCCATGAAGCGCAAGCTTTCGGTTGGCGACAAGATGGCGGGACGTCACGGAAACAAGGGCGTGATCGCTCGCATTCTGCCCGAGGAGGACATGCCTTACCTCCCTGATGGCACGCCGGTCGAGGTGGTTCTGAATCCCCTGGGCGTTCCGTCGCGCATGAACGTGGGCCAGATTCTTGAGACTCATCTGGGCTGGGCGGCCCGTGAACTAGGAACAAAGATCACCGCCCTGCTCAGCCAGGAAAATCGTGCTGAGGCGGTTCGCAAGGAACTGAAGGGCATTCTGCGGACGGTTTCAGGCGGCGCGATGGTTGATGAGATGTCCGACGAAGGGATAATTGACTTTGCGCGCCTCTACAAGAACGGGGTCCCGTTCGCTACCCCTGTGTTCGACGGAGCGACCGAGAAGCAGATCAAGGAGTATCTGAACAAGGCGGGGTTGCCGGCTTCGGGGAAAATCGCGCTTTACGATGGAATGACCGGGGAAAAGTTCGACCAGCCGGTGACCGTTGGTTACATCTACATGCTGAAGCTCTCTCACCTGGTTGACGATAAGATTCACGCGCGCTCGATCGGACCTTACTCGCTAATCACTCAACAGCCCCTGGGCGGAAAGGCGCAGTTTGGCGGCCAGCGATTTGGCGAAATGGAAGTGTGGGCGCTTGAGGCTTACGGCGCGGCTTATATTTTGCAGGAGTTGTTGACGGCCAAGTCTGATGATGTTTATGGCCGGGCCAAAATTTACGAAGCCATTGTCAAAGGAGAAGCCGCCATCGAGCCCGGCGTCCCGGAGTCATTCAACGTCCTTGTGCGCGAGCTGCAAAGTTTGGGCTTAGACGTGGAACTCATCAAGCGGCCGAAGGAACAGCAGGCTTTGGCGCCGGCTTCAACAACGTAGCGTCGAACCCACGAGCCGCCTGCCGGAAAAGCGCCCGGGCAGGCTGTGAATCCGGCCGGGTCCTCTCGGCGGGCGCGTCTGTCTATAAGTTCTTAACTCCGTGCTAGGAGGCATACCTTGTTTCGTAGCAGCCCTTATGATCGAGTTAGCTTAATTGGCGAATTTGACATGATCCGTGTGAGCTTGGCATCCCCGGAAAAAATCCGGTCCTGGTCACACGGCGAGGTGACTAAGCCAGAAACCATTAACTACCGCACCTTCAAACCAGAGCGTGACGGCCTGTTTTGCGCGAGAATTTTCGGTCCGGTCACGGATTGGGAGTGTCTGTGCGGCAAGTACAAGCGCATGAAGCACCGCGGCGTGATTTGCGACAAGTGCGGGGTGGAAGTCACCCTTTCCAAAGTCCGGCGCGAGCGCTTGGGTCACATCGAGCTGGCTTCTCCATGCTCACACGTCTGGTTTTTCAAAGGCCTGCCAAGCCGCATCGGACACTTGCTTGATATCTCGCTGCGAGACCTCGAACGGATTCTCTACTTTGAAAATTATGTGGTGATCGATCCGGGCGAGGCGCCGGTAAAGGAAAAAGAAATCCTCAATGAGGAGCGGTACCGGCAACTGCAGCAAGAATATCCCGGCAAGTTCCAAGCTCGCATGGGCGCCGAGGCCATTAAAGAGTTGTTGAAGCGGGCGGATATCGCGACGCTCGGAGTAGAGCTCCGCGAGAAGATGCGGACGGATCCTTCGCAACAGAAGCGCGTGAAGTACGCCAAGCGCCTCAAGGTGGTCGATGCTTTCCGAAAGTCTGGCAACAAGCCGGAATGGATGATTATGGACGTGCTCCCGGTCATCCCGCCCGAGCTGCGTCCGCTTGTGCCTTTAGATGGCGGCCGATTCGCTACTTCGGATTTGAACGATCTCTACCGCAGAGTGATTAACCGCAACAACCGGCTCAAGAAGCTGATGGAGCTCCACGCGCCGGACGTCATCATCCGGAATGAAAAACGGATGCTGCAAGAGGCTGTGGACGCCCTTTTCGACAATGGCCGGCGCGGGCGCGTCTTGCGCGGCACCAACAACAGACCCCTGAAATCGCTCTCGGACACGCTGAAAGGCAAGCAGGGGCGATTCCGCCAAAACCTGCTTGGTAAGCGCGTTGACTACTCAGGGCGATCGGTAATCGTCGTCGGGCCCGAGCTAAAGCTTCATCAGTGCGGCCTGCCCAAGAAGATGGCGCTGGAGCTTTTCAAGCCGTTCATTTATCACCGCCTGGAGCAGACTGGACAATGCGCCACGATCAAGGCGGCTAAAGAAATGGTGGAGCGCCAGGAGCCGGTGGTCTGGGACATCCTGGAAGACGTGATCCGGGATCATCCGGTGCTCTTGAACCGCGCCCCTACTTTGCACCGTTTGGGAATCCAGGCCTTTGAGCCGGTGCTTGTGGAGGGCAAGGCCATCAGGGTCCATCCGCTGGTTTGCACGGCGTTTAACGCCGACTTCGACGGTGACCAGATGGCGGTGCATATTCCGCTTTCACCAGAAGCTCAAATCGAAGCATCCATATTAATGCTCTCCTCGCGGAACATTTTGTCGCCTGCAAACGGCCAGCCGCTGGCGATTCCCACTCAGGACGTAGTCCTCGGAATCTATTATCTGACCAAGGACGTCAAGGGAAGCCGCGGCGAGGGCCGGGCTTTTGCCAGCGCCGAAGACGTTCTGCTCGCGCTCAATGCATGCGAGGTGGAAACTCTCACCCGCATACGCCTGCGGCACACCGGACGCGTGATCGATCTTGAGAATGCGTACGATGATCAGGATGTGCTTCACACCGAGCCCATCACTGTGAAGAGTCAATTCATTGAGACTACGGTTGGCCGGGTGATCCTGAACGACCACCTTCCGAAAGGAATGCCCTTCGTCAATGGCCTGCTGCGCAAGAAAGGCCTGGGGGCGCTTGTGAATTACTGCTACTTACGCTTCGGCCTGGACACTACGGTTCATATGCTGGACGAAATTAAAGACCTTGGTTTCCTATACGCGACGAAGGCCGGGCTTTCGATTGGAATTGACGACCTCGTGGTGCCCTCCAGTAAGCCGCATCTGGTCGGCGAGGCCGAAAAGGAAGTCATCGAAGTTGAAAAGCAATACCAGGACGGCGCCATCACTCATGGTGAGCGCTATAACAAGGTCATTGCAATCTGGTCGAATGTGACCGATCGCGTGGCGGACGAAATGTTCCAGACCCTCGAAGCGCAGGATAAGTCTGGCGAGATGAATCCAATTTACGTCATGGCGAACTCAGGAGCTCGCGGCTCCAAGCAACAAATCCGGCAGCTTTCAGGTATGCGGGGTCTCATGGCCAAGCCCTCGGGTGAAATCATTGAGACGCCCATTACCGCGAACTTCCGGGAAGGGTTGAATGTGCTGCAGTATTTCATCTCAACGCACGGTGCGCGAAAGGGCTTGGCCGACACCGCGTTAAAGACGGCAGATTCCGGTTATTTGACTCGCCGTCTGGTCGACGTCGCCCAGGACGTTATTATTTCGGAGTTTGACTGCGGAACCGTGGACGGGATTTTCGTAGAGCCCATTGTGGAAGCCGGAGAGGTCGTCGAGCCTCTCCGCGACCGCATCGTGGGCCGGGTTTCACTGGAACAGATCAAAGATTACGAAGGCTCGGTCATCGTTGATGTCAATCAGGAGATCAATGAAGACCTCGCGGTGGCTATACAGGCAGCCGGCATTGAGCGGGTGAAGATCCGTTCCGTGCTGACCTGTGAATCCCGGCGTGGGGTTTGTGTGCGGTGCTATGGACGCAATCTTGCCTCCGGCAAGCTGGCCGAAATTGGCGAGGCGGTCGGCGTCATCGCCGCCCAGTCGATCGGCGAGCCGGGCACGCAGCTCACCATGCGCACATTTCACATAGGCGGGGCCGCGAGCCGCGTCAGCGAGCAATCCTCGCTCGAAGTCCGCAACAGCGGCTTTGCCAAGTTCCTGGGTCTTCAGGTAGTCCAGAACCGCGAGGGCCACTTCGTCGTCATGAACCGGAACGGCTCTGTGGTGGTGGTCGATGAGCGAGGCCGCGAGCGCGAGCGCCATTCGGTGGTTTACGGCGCGAAAATTAGGGTTGCCGATGGCTCGCCGGTAAAGCCGGGCGACATCATCGTAGAGTGGGATCCTTACACATTCTCGATTCTGACCGAGGTAGGCGGGACTGTCCAATTTAAAGACCTGGAACAGGGCGTCACGCTCCGTGAGGAAGTTGACGAAGTGACGGGCCTGTCCCGGTGGGTGGTTACGGATTCTCCAGACGAAAAACTGCAACCCCACCTACTGGTCAAGCCCGGCACTGGAGCGAAAACCTCTTCAAAGAAATACCTGCTGCCTTCTCGCGCCCACCTGATGATCCAGGAGGACGATGAGGTGAGTCCTGGGGACGTGCTCGCCAAGATTCCTCGTGAAACGACCAAAACCAAGGATATTACGGGTGGCTTGCCGCGCGTGGTCGAGCTTTTTGAAGCGCGCCGGCCTCACGAAACGGCGGTCATCTCTGAGATCGATGGTGTAGTGAAATATGGCGAGGTGCTCAAGGGTCAGCGCAAAATTCTGGTAACTCCTTCCAAGGGCGAGGTGAAGGAATACTTATTGCCACGGGGCGTCCACATCTCTGTTCAGGAGGGCGAATACGTCAAGGCAGGTGAGCCGCTCATGGACGGTCCGCGCAACCCACACGATATCCTCGCCGTGCTCGGTGAAAAGGAGTTGCAGAACTACCTGGTGGATGAAATTCAGGAGGTCTACAGGCTGCAGGGCGTTAACATCAACGATAAGCACATAGAAGTGATCGTGCGCCAGATGATGCGTTGGGTCAAAATTGAAGAGGTTGGCGACACGGAATTCCTCTTAGATGAGCACGTAGATAAGTTCCGCTTCCGGGAGGAAAACGAACGCATCACAGCTACCGGTGGTAGACCGGCTGCCGGGCGGCCGTTGCTGCTCGGAATTACCAAGGCTTCGCTTTCCACCGATTCCTTCATTTCAGCAGCCTCGTTCCAGGAGACCACGCGCGTGCTGACCGAGGCGGCGATCCGCGGCGCAGTCGATCAACTGCGCGGCCTGAAGGAAAATGTGATTATGGGACGCCTGATCCCTGCCGGAACCGGGTTGGAACATTATCGCAGTTTCCGGCTGCTCACCGAAGTGGAGCCGCAGCCGCCGGAAGCGTTGACCGTTGAGGCAGAAAGCGCGCTCGAAGCAGAAATACCACCGGTGCCGGATGCAGCTGCAGAGTCTTCAGAGGAAGATCAGGCTGGTGCCCAGTAGTTCCGCTTGCTGTGAGGACGCGGTCCAAAGAACGCTCCGCGGGCTCTGAGAGAAATGGGTGTGCGGGCTGCACGCAAACAAACCTCCGTTGCCATGGTAGTGCTGGCCGCAAGCCCAATCAGGCCGAAACTTCGGCGGGCTCGGCGTGGGCTTTAGCAGATGTCGAGGAGCGTGGCAGGTCCAGACAAACGGTCTTTTCCTGGCAGTGAAAGTAGCGCTCGCAGCGCAAGCAGTCACGCCAAACTTTCATCGGGAAACGTTCCCGGGCTACTTCCCGGAAGCCGCATTTGAAGAAAAATTCAGGGACAAGCGTTAAGGCGAAAACGGCCTTCAAGCCGTAGCTTTCCGCCTCGGCCAGCAGGCGTTCTGCCAGAGCCCGGCCCGCGCCCCGGCTCTGACCGCCGGTCGCAACGCAGAGTGAGCGGATTTCAGCTAGTTCGGCGTTGTAAAACTTGAGCGCTCCGCAACCGCTTACTTCGCCGCCCTCGCTTTCAGCAATCCAAAACTCGCGGACGCATTCGAAAAGATCCGTCAGAGGGCGCGGCAGCATCACGCGCTCTGCCGCGTAGTGATTGATCATTTCGAAGATGGCGGGCACATCCCGCAACTCGGCTTTTCGAATCGTCGCCAATGGTTTTCCTCTTGTGCGCCTCGTGCACGAATGGCGCAAGCAGCGCCACAAAAACTTCCCCTCAGAATGCCCTACGCCCGCCCATTCTGCAAGAGCAGAATTAGAATGGCCTTCTGAACGTGCAGGCGATTTTCAGCCTGATCGTACACAATCGACTTCGGCGAGTCGATGACCGTATTCGTCACTTCCTGGCCGCGGTGAGCCGGAAGACAGTGCATGAAGACCGCTCCCGCGTCCGCCGCCTCCATCAAACTTTCCGTCACCCGGTATGGAGCAAATATCTGGGCGCGCAGGTGTGCGGCGTATTCCTGCCCCATGCCCGCCCACACGTCGGTATACACGGCGTGCGCGCCCGCCACTGCTTCCAGCGGATCGCGGAGCAGCTTGATGACCGCTCCGGTCTCCTCCGCGCAGGCGCGGGCTTCCGCCACCACCTCAGGCCTTGGCTCAAACCCGGCGGGCGTGGCCACGCGCATCGAGACGCCCTGTTTCGCAGCGATCATCATCAGAGAATGGCAAACGTTGTTTCCATCTCCCACGAAAGCCAGATCAAAACCGTCAAGCCGGCCGAACTTCTCTTCCAGCGTGAAGAAATCTGCGAGCGCCTGGCACGGATGCGCGAGATCCGTGAGTCCGTTGATTACCGGAACGGAGGCGTTCTCCGCAAGTTCGACCACCGAAGCCTGAGAGAACGTTCGCGCCACGATACCGTGCACCCAGCGTTCTAAATTGCGCGCAATATCCTTGATGCTTTCCCGCTCGCCTAACCGCGGCTTGGCGTGATCCAGGTAGATTGCATGTCCGCCGAGGCTCGTCATGCCCACTTCGAACGTGACTCGCGTCCGTAGCGACGGCTTTTCAAAGATCAGCGCCAGTTGCCTACCCTCGAGAGCGCGGGCGAAGGATTCCGGCCTGCTCTTCACTCGATGGGCGAGGTTGAAAATCAGCTCTACATCACCGCGCGTCAAATCGCGGCCGGTAATGAGATCCTGCGCCGTCAGCTTTTCCTGCGTCTCAACCATCACTGGCGTCATATGTGCACCTCCTGAGGGGTCTTCATGCCCAGGTTTTCCAACGCCGGCCGCAAGGCCGCGATAAGTTCATCGACGTGCCGCCGCTCGATGATGAGCGGCGGCAGGAAGCGGAGCGCCTTTTCTTGGGTGCAATTGAGCAGAAATCCGGCGTCGAGTAACTGCTTCACAACGTCCTTGCCCGGAACCGCCAGTTCCACCGCAATCATCAGGCCGTCACCTCTAATCTCGCGGATGACCGGCAATTCATCCTGGAGGCTTCGCAACTGCCGGCGAAAGTAGGCGCCAACCTCCTGCACGTGTTCCAAAAAGCCGGGGCGCTCGATGATTTCGAGCGTCTTCAGCGCCAGCCGGCATTGCAGCGGGCCGCCGCCGAACGTTGTGCCGTGCATGCCAGGCGCAAACGCCTGCGCCGCTTCTTCCCGGGCGAGGATCGCCGCTAATGGCAGGCCCGCGGCCAGAGGTTTCGCCACCAGCACCACGTCTGGCTTGAGACCGTATTTCTGATAAGCAAACATGCGTCCTGTGCGGCCGAGGCCGCATTGGATTTCGTCGCAAATGAAAAGCGCTTTGTTCTCGCAGCAGAGTTCTTCGGCAGCCTTCAAAAACTCCTCGCGAATCTCCACGACCCCGCCTTCGCCCTGAATCGGTTCCACTAGCAATCCGGCTACGCGCGGCGTGAAGCTTTGGCGTAAATGCTCCGTGTCATTCAACCGCACAAACCGGATGCCGGGCACAAGGGGTTCAAACGGCTTGCGGTACTTTTCCGGCCACGTTGCTGAAAGCGCTCCGAGCGTGCGCCCATGAAAAGAATTCTCCACCGCGAGGATTTCATAGCGCTCAAACGGCTCGGCTGGATACCGCTTGCGAGCGTAAGCGCGCGCCAGTTTGATCGCGCCTTCTGTTACCTCCGTGCCGCTGTTCCCGAAAAACACGCGGTCGAGGCCTGCAAGTCGCGCCAGCTTGTCCGCAAGCGGTCCCTGATAGGCGTGGTACAGAAGGTTTGAAACGTGGAGCAGGGTTTCAGACTCGTCCCTCAGCACCTTCATAATCTCGGGATGGTCGTAGCCGAGCGAATTCACCGCCAAGCCTCCGAGAAAGTCCACGTATCTTTTCCCGCGCTCGTCGTAAACGGTGCAGCCCTCGCCGCGGACGGCCAGGATGGGCATCCGCTCGTAGGTGGGAATTAGCACGCGATCCTCAAGAGCTTTAATTTCTTTAAGGTTCATAGCTGCTTCACTTCACGATGCGAGTTCCCGAGTGGTCCCGCTGGCTGAACAGCTTCAGCAGGCCGTCCGGCAAAACATAGGAAATCATGTCGATCTCTTCCACCCCTCCTGCCAGCACACGCGCGCACGAGAGCAGTTTTGGAATCATCCCGTCACGCACAACGCCTTTGCGGATCATAGGGCGGATCTCGCGGACCCGCACCTCGGATAACAGACGGCGCTCCGCATCCCACACGCCGCCTGATTCGGTCAGATAAATCAGCCGCTCAGCCGGCAAGGCATTCGCCAGCGCCACGGCAAAATCATCGGCATTGATGTTGAAATACTCGCCGCGCAGACCCAGCCCCAAGCTGGCCACCACCGGCACCATCCGGCGTTCAAACGCCATCTCAACGACTGCGGTGTTTACCCTGCATGGCCGGCCAACATAACCCAGATCGCGGGCGCCGTTGCGCACCGTGAGCTTGCGCGCCTCCACCAGCTTGCCGTCCCCGCCGCACAGTCCGATCGCCGGCTGCCCGGCCGATTCGAGTTCCGCCACCCATTGCTTGTTCACCATGCCCGCCAGCACCATCAGCGCCGCGTCGCGGGCCGCGGCGTCTGTAACGCGCAATCCGTTCGAGAACTCGCTGGGGATGCCAAGCATGCCAAGCACTTGCGTCAGCCGCTTGCCTCCGCCGTGCGCCACTAGCACATCGTGGCCGGAACTCCGCAGGCCGGCGATCTGCCGCGCCACATTACGGCGTGTCTTCGCATCCTCCGCTGCCTGTCCGCCGATCTTCACCACCAGCTTCATCGAAGCGCCGTGTCCTCTTTATAGCCGAGCATCAGGTTCATATTTTGCACCGCCTGCCCCGCGGCGCCCTTGCCAAGGTTATCGAGCGCCGCCACGACCACTAAGCGGCGGCCGGCCGCGTCCACTGCGAAGCCAAGGTCGGTATATTGCGTGTTCGCCACCGCCTGGATTTCCGGAAGTTTGCCGTCCTCATAGATGCGCACGAGCGGAGCGCCGGCATAGAAGCTGCGGAAAATCGCTCCCACGTCTTTGGGTGCGAGCGCCGAGGCCACGCGAACGTAAATAGTGCTCAGAATGCCGCGTGTTACAGGGAGCAGGTGCGGTGTAAAGGTCAGCGACTCTTCGCTCAACTCAAGCGCCTGCAGCATTTCCGGCAGGTGCCGGTGCTTGAAGAGGCTGTAGGCGCGGCAATTCTCATTGACATTCGAAAAGAGCAACTCGTCCTTCAGTGACCGTCCCGCGCCGGTCGCTCCCGATTTTGAGTCGCAGACGATGCCGCCTGCAAGGTCCACCACTCCAGCCTTGAGCAGGGGCGCGAGCGCCAGAATCACAGACGTCGAATAACAGCCCGGATTCGCCACCAGGCGGGCGCTGCGAACCGCTTCCCGGTTCAATTCGGCGAGGCCGTAAACCGCTTCGGCTAGCCAGGCGGCTTCTCGATGTTCGAAGCCGTACCAGCGCGGATAGGACGCGGAATCCTTCAGGCGGAACGCTCCGCTCAGGTCGATCACCCGCAAGCCCCTCCCAACGAGCCGCGGCGCAAGATCGTGAGAGACTTCGTGCGGCGTCGCCAGGAACACGATGTCCGCCTGCCCAGGAACCAGGTCTTCGCCGTCAAACGGGCGAATCGGCACGGAGACAAGGCTTCGCAGCGCTGGATGCGGATCACTCACAGCAACAGGCTGGCCGCCGCCGCGCCCGGAGGACATCAGCGCCGTAATCTGCACTCCAGGGTGCCGCGCGAGCAGGTTTATCAGCTCGCGCCCGGCGTAACCCGTGGCGCCCACCACCGCCACGCGAGCCGCGCCCTTCGCGTCCGGGCCGCCTGCGGCCTTCACTTGCACCTCCTGCTCAATCACGGCTCCCAAAGTCCAGCCCTCCCGCACGCAGCATAATTATGCATTGTGCGCATAAATATACTTTATGCCCGGAACCCATTGATCTGTCAAGGAAAAATTGCGCCAGAAGGACGCCGTGGCAGCCACGGACAGCGCATTCCTGTCCGTGGGTCTTTCCCCCGCCACAAAGCCCACGGTCAATTCACAGGACGAATTGACCGGCTACCAGTTCTTGAGGCGCCAAGAAAAAACCGCATCCGCGTCCCAGCTGATGCGCTCCCCCGGTTTCGCGGGTGGCGAATACATGGTGCATTACACCATGTGTGGATCAAGAGAATACCCCGCCTGAAAACCGGCCTCGAATCGTACCCAGATTTTGTTGGAAGAGTCAGCCCCACTACCGCCCGTTCGCTGTCTCTCACACTCGCACACATCGCAATGGTAGCGATGCGCCACGTGCTCACGAACCCGGCGGCGCGACTACCAGTTGAATTCCCTCCTTTCTGGCAAAGGCAGAGATTTCCTGGAAGGTTTTTTCGGCATCGTCGCCTGAAGGGTATGCTTTACCAACCGTCCAAAGGAATTTTGTTCCGCGAGGGAATTCGGCAAGCTTTGTCTCCAACGCGTCAGTGCTATGTAGGGTGTATTGGGCGATTCCGAATTGAGGTGGGGAGGATGAAAAGTAGTTTATCCGAAACGGCATCTGCGGTGTTCCCTGCCAAGACTGAATCGCTTGTTGCAGTTCCCGCCGCATTTCGGGCAAGAGAGCCACGGCCTGAATCCGGCGTAATTTGTTTGGGCCTGAGAGCCACCCCACGCCGGTCTCCAAAGCTCGTGCCAGGCTGGGGCCAAGGCTTGCATCCTCTTTCGGTTGGTTTCCGAACGTGGATTGAAGCTCGGAGGCGCGCCCGGCCCATTTCCGGCTCCACTCCTCGTACCGCGACCATAGTGGTTGCTCCGCTGCTTGAGAGCCGTAATCGCCCAGATACCCCGCAGCATTTGCGGCAACTTCGGGATCAGGGTCGCGGAGACTCCCGATAGCTAATTCTTCGAGAACAGGGCTCGTTTGAAGCCTTCCAATATCTGTAAAAATCCCATGACGGCAAGCGTTGCTGTTCGGGCCGCGCGCCTGGATCGCCCGTTCGATCAGCGGCTTGGCGGTATCTGGATCGACTTTGAGAACGTATGCGAGCGATTCATCTTGCGGTACGCATGCCCAGGTGCCAACCTTGGCATCAATTTTTCCAAGTACCTTCTGCAGGATGCCGGCGTCCGCATAACGGAACATCAAAGAGGCAAGATTGCCTTCGATCTCATAGTTATCCGTCGCTAGAAAATGGTCCGCGATCATTTGTTCGGATTCGGGAAGGGTCTTGTCCGGCAGGATTCCGAGAATGGCAGCATCGTAGCGGGGCTTGGAACGAGTGATTTCCTCGATCACGGCGCTTCGCGCTCCCTCGGGATCAAGCTCATACCAGCGTTTGAGAGCCATACCCGTGAGTTGAATTGATTCGTAAGCGGGGAACACCCGGAGCTCCGGGTAGTCCTCATAGTGCTGAGCAATCGATCTGAGCAGCGGCAGCCACCTCGGGTCTTTCACGTTCTTCCATCCATACTGAAGCCAGTTGACTTGACTCTCCACCGGCAGTTGACGGAAGTTGTCAATCATTAGCGGCAATAATTCGCTTCGAACCAGTGGCGAGGTGTTCGCGTCCATGCCGCTCATCACTGCATCCAGACTGATGGCCAGAGCCTTTCCGCGCTTCGCAGTAACCGTATTTAATAGCCTCTGATGCAAAAATGCCAGATTATGCTGCTGCTCCTGCACAAGGACCTGCCGAGACGCCCCGGCATCAAGCGAAAGAACGGACATGGCGTAGAGGAATAGACCGCTAACAGCAAAATCCGGGTCATCAAACAGGCGGTTCATCTCATCAAATGCAGCATGCCGATGCGGCGAGCCGACCAAACCGAACACACACTGCCAGTCATGTGAGCTATTCTCCCCGCGCAAATGCCGTGCCAACTCACGAGCGGCATCCTCTGTCCCCAGAAAGCTCAATGCTTTTAGTGCAGCCTCCTTGGGATCGTTCGACACGTCCCCTGCAAAAGGAGCGCCACGGTCCAACGTGTTCAGGATTTCGAGTAGCTTGGCCCGTTGCCAGGTCGGATCGGCAGGGATGATTTTCAGCTTGACAGGATTGGATTTCAACTCAACGTCTTGACCCGGAGCACCGAACGGGACATGGCTGTCACTCACTCGGTGACTGATAACGGTGAGTTGATAGATCCCCGGCTGATCGAATCTCACCCACTCATTCAGGTCAAGATCAATGAGAGTAGGAGACGTAGAGAGGTATCCGATACCACTTAGTATGCCGCCCCAAAATCCCCCAATGGAACTGAGGTACAACTTCAGTGGATCACTGGTTCCCTGTTTTGGTTCAACGATAAATTGTTCGTCACTTGCCAGGGAATTACGCTCAGAGCCTCCTGTTTCAATCACCCACCGCTTGGGTGTGGCGCTGGTGAAAGTCAGCACCAAAGGGATGCGTTCGCCAAGATGGTAAGTGGTTGAAGGAGAAGACAGCCTGATCTGGGGATAGAGGTTATCCCTTGTACTATCACCGGCCGGCTTGGTCTGTGCAAAGGCTGGTCTGATGAAAAACAACCAAACGCACAGTGTGGAAAGAACGCTCGCTGTCTGTTGCTTTCCAGTTTGTCCCATTGTCCCTCTTGCTATCCTAATAGACACCAAAGCCGGGGACTAAGGTGCCGAAAGAACACACGTAAAATAGCAGGGTAGCTATCGTCAGCGCATTCCTGGCCGTGGGTCTTTCCCCCGCCACAAAGCCCACGGTCAATTCACGGAACGAATTGACTGGCTACCCGCTGCCGATTCCCGATTGCCGGTTTTTGGAATGGCGCCATGAGCAAAGTACGGAGATTCTTCGCTCCGCTCAGAATGACACGCGAAGCAAAGGCCGCAGCGTTACACTGCAAACTCTGCGCTACAAATCCATTCGTTGTAGATTCTCTCTTAAATTTCAAGAGATTTTTATATTCATGCTGCAGCCCCTGAGGACGAGGGTGAATCGGCCTGAATGGGCAGACGAAAGACCTTCGAGCCGTCGTAGAGC
>JBOGJZ010000176.1:0-2629 GCA_050745645.1 Terriglobia bacterium
CCGTTTTCCGGCCAGCCGCCAGCTGGTCAGTTACCTGGGGCTGAACCCAGGCGAGCATTCCAGTGGCGGTCACCAACGGCTGGGTCACATCAGCAAGCAGGGCAACCAGATGCTCCGTTGGCTGCTGGTGGAAGCCGGCCAAAGCGCGGTACAGTTTGATCTCGAACTGCGGCGCACCTATCAACGGCTGAAGTTCCGGCGGGGCAGGAACGTGGCCAAGGTGGCCGTGGCTCGTCACCTGGCGGTGCGTTTGTACTGGACGCTGCGCCAGGCAAATCCTGTTACGCCGCAGGTTCGCACGCCCGGTAGCCCGGTGTAGCGCATGGTGGAGGAAACTCCACCGAAACCCTGATTGGGCGCTGTGCCTCCCTGCACGCGGCAGGGAGATTGAAAAAAGAATCATGGTTGGGTGAAAACCTCACCGGATAGATGGCTGGTGGAATCGGTCCACCGCAGGATTCAACGAGGCGAGCCTTGGCCGGGACAAGCCAAAGAATCCTTGCTAAGGACGAAGCTCCGCTCTACGAACCGCGCTTCGTCCGAGTTCAAGCGTCGGCGTGCCGGGCGCGTCGTCAAGGGTCTGCGATGAACGATCCGGCGCAAAACGCCGCATCGCCCTTGACCCTGCGCCCGGCACGTGGGTGTGGTGATGTCGCCAAAATTCGCTTGACAACGCCGACGCCATTATAGATGCGCTACAAGGGAAGAGCATGCAGGGCGAATGATTCCTGGCTTTGGAGGAACCCGGAGTGTAACGGATTGCTGCCCGCCCGGGCCGCATCGGGGTATCATAGAGGATTGGCTCTCGCGTCGTATCGCGAGCCGCGTGTCTATAAGGGAGGTGTTCTGTTTCAGGCTTATGTTTTATTCCTGGTCGTATGTTCTCTGGTTGCTTTTCGCCGCCGGCATCGCGGGTTTCTTTGGAGCTCTGCTCGGCGTAGGCGGAGGCATTTTCATCGTGCCGGTCATGGTCTTGATGTTCCACTTGCCGATGAAGATCGCGGTAGCCGCAAGCCTTGTCTCGGTGATTGCCACATCCAACGCGGGCGGATCATCTTACGTCGATCAGCGCATTACAAATTTGCGCCTGGGCATGTTTTTGGAAATTGCTACAACCATCGGAGCGCTTTCCGGCAGCGTGCTCGCCCTCTATCTGAAGGACTGGGTCATGCTGGCCATCTTTGCAGTGATGCTTGCTTACATGGGCTATGCGGCGTTTACCACGCGCAACGTGGATGACGCGCGCATCGCCACAAATGATTTTGCAAAGGCCCGTCAGGACCGGCTTTCCGCCTATCTCGATCTCCACGGCAGCTATCACGATGAAGCCGCTGCCCGCACCGTCGATTACGTAGTGGCGGGCGCTCCGGTGGGAACCAGCATCGCTTATCTAGCTGGGCTGGCGTCCGGCCTGCTGGGAATTGGCGGGGGCGTGCTGAAGGTTTCTGCAATGAACAATTATATGAACGTACCCATGAAAGTCGCCGTCGGAACCAGTAAATTGATGATCGGCGTCACGGCGGCGGTAGGCTCAATTCTATTTTTCATGGCCGGTCTGATTCACTTTTACGTTGTCGCTCCCGTGGCCGTGGGCACGTCCGTCGGAGCGACCGCCGGCACGATGGTGATGAATCGCCTGCACAGCGCGTCGATTAAGTGGATTTTCGCGACGCTGATCGTCTACCTCGCTTACGGCATGTTCGCAAAAGCTCTCCTGATCCGGTTCAGCATCCATTTGCCTGTTCTCAGCTAAGAGGCTTAAGGAAGCGTTAGATGAAGGGCAACTCGATGAGTCACCAAGTCGCAACTGCTACGCCGAAAGCTGAAGAAAAAATCTACGCGGATGTCTACGACGTGCTGATGATCGGCATGGTCATCAGCAACGTCTTATTCATCGCGGGCCTGGCTCTCGCTCTCGCTCATCCCCATTTCGTCCCGCTCAGTCGAGACTATGTTCGGAGCAGTTATCACTGGCAGGCTATAAAAGAGGGGCTGACTTCATTCCGGCCGGTGACCCTCATGATGTTGGCCACGCTGCTGCTGATCCTTACTCCGGTCTCCAGGGTCTTAATATCCGTTTATGCCTTCTATATGGGAAAAGACCGCAAGTACGTGATCGTCACCGGAACCGTCGCCTTGGTCATTGCGCTGACGGTGCTTTTGGGAGCCTTGGGGCTGCATTAGTGTAGCGCTGCCCTTCAGAGCCTGCCCTGAGCGCAGCGAATGGGGCGGCAGGTGCCGGGCTAAAGTCCGGCGCTACTACTCTTCGGACACTCGCCGGATTCTGGCGCCCACCTTAGCCAGCTTTTCTTCGATCCGTTCATACCCGCGGTCAATGTGATACACACGGTCGATCACCGTCTCGCCGTTGGCTGCAAGCGCCGCGAGCACCAGCGAGGCGCTTGCCCGCAGATCAGAAGCCTGCACGGGTGCGCCGCTGAGCGGCGTGCGGCCTCGCACCACCGCCCGCTGTCCTTCCACTCGGAGATCGGCGCCCATCCGCAACAGCTCAAGAGCGTGCAGGTACCGGTTCTCAACAATCATTTCCGTGATAACTGATGAACCCTCGGCTTGTGTGGCGAGAGCCATGTACTGCGCCTGCATGTCGGTGGGAAACCCGGGATACTCA
>JBOGJZ010000177.1:0-2217 GCA_050745645.1 Terriglobia bacterium
AGCACGATGGCGGCGGCGCGCTCAATTGCTCCGCCTTCGCCCAGCCGGCATTGCACCTTAGATAGCTCTTCCTTCATTTTCGATTGTAGCTCAGGATGATCCAAAAGAGCGGCGACAGCAGCGGCCAGGCGCGGCGCAGTGAGATCATCCTGAATAAGTTCGTCAACCACCTTCTTGCCTGCCAGAAGGTTGACCATGCTGAAGAATGGGACATCAACCATGCGGCGGGCGAAAAACGCCGTGAACGGCGAGACACGATAGACCACCACCATCGGCCGGCCGAGCAGCGCTGCCTCAACGGTGGCGGTTCCGCTGGCTACCACAGCGACGGTAGAGTGCGCGAGAGCGTCATAGGCAGCGTCCGTGGCGACTTGCACTCGATGTTTCGGCTGAAGTTGCTTTTGCAGCCGTGCCCTGAGGCGCGCGGCGTTCAGGGCGGGGGCGGCGGCAAGCAGGAACTGCACGCCGCGCCGCTCGCTAAGTTTGCGTATCGCCCCAAGTAGAGGCGGCAGGATGTAGTCAATTTCAATCTCGCGGCTTCCGGGCAGCAAAGCCACGGTTGGGAGCTCCGGGTCAAGCCCATATCGGGCGAAAAACTCATTGCGGGAGAGCCTCGGGGCTACGGTATCCACGAGAGGATGCCCAATGTAATCGGCGGGTATGCCCGCCTTGCGATAAATTTCCTCTTCGAAATCGAAAATGCAGAGCATCCGGTCTACGAGCGCCGGAAGTTGGCGAAGCCGCCATTTTTTCCAGGCCCAAATCTGCGGGCTCACGAAGTAGACCACTGGGATCCCGAGCCCCTTAAGCCGCCGCGCGAGGCGCATGTTTAAAGAGGGCGAGTCGATCAGGATCGTCAGGCGCGGCCGCCGCCTCGCGGCCGCTCGCGCGAGTGACTGAAAGGCGCGGTAAGCGCCCGGCAGGCCGGAGAGCACCTCGCTAATGCCTACCATGGCGAACTGGCTCGCGTCCGCTACGGTTTCTACGCCGCCCTCGCGCATTGCCTCGCCTCCGCAGCCAAAAAGAGCGAGATCGGGACGGCGCGCCCTGAGGGCAGCCGCAAGGCGCCCGCCATAAACGTCCCCGGAGCGTTCGCCGGCAACGATCATCACTGTGAGTGGGCTGATTACGGACATAGGAGTAGAGCGTGCAAAAGAGTAGGTGTCATGCTGGGCGAAGCGAAGCATCTAAGCGATTCGAAGAGGAGCGAATCGGTTTGGGAATGATAGACCATCGAATGTGCGCCACTTTCTCAGGTTACACGACACTGCTTACCTATGATGGTCAGCCGTCGTGGTCGAACGGGTATTACAGTTCGCTCCTCACCGCCGGCATCTCCTGGTCTTTGTATTGGAGTTGATACAGCTTGTAGTAGATGCCCCGGCGCTCGATCAGCTCGCGATGGGTGCCGAGCTCGCGCACGCGGCCTTTGTGCATGACGACTATTTTTTTCGCGTTCTGGATCGTAGAAAGCCGGTGCGCGACCACCAGCGCCGTGCGGTCCTGCAGCAGACCGCGCAACGCGTCACGAATGAGAGCCTCAGTTTCCGGATCGACGCTGGACGTAGCCTCATCCAGGATCAGGATCTTTGGATCATGAGCCAAGGCGCGCGCAAAAGAAAGAAGCTGCTTCTGGCCGACTGAAAATGTAACTCCGCGCTCTTTGACCGGTTCGTCGAAGCCGCCGGGAAGACTTTCGATAAAATCGAGAATGTTCACCTGGCGCGCCGCGTTGCGCATCTGTTCGCCGCTGATGCCTCCCGTCCCCAGGCGAATGTTTGAAGTGATGGTGCCAGAGAACAGGAAAGCGTCCTGCAAGACCATTCCGAAGTTGCGCCGCAGATCATGCTGCCGGAGGTTGCGAACGTCAATGCCATCGAGCAGCACCTGGCCTTCCGTCACGTCATAGAAACGAAGCAGAAGGCTGGTCAGCGTTGTTTTGCCTGCGCCGGTGTGCCCCACCACGGCGACCGTCTCTCCCGGCTCGATCGTGAAAGAAACATTCTCCGTAACCAGATGATGATCCTGATACGCGAAGCTGACGTTGCGGAACTCTATCCGGCCGTCTATTTGTTTTTTGAGCGGGATAGGATGCTCCGGGTCTTGGATCGTGACGGGAGTATCCAGCAGCCTGAAGATGCGCTCGGAGCTCGCCATGGCCGACTGGAGAATGTTGTACTTGTCGCTCAAATCCTGGATGGGCCGGAAGAAGCGCTG
>JBOGJZ010000178.1:0-5577 GCA_050745645.1 Terriglobia bacterium
CCCTTGGCTTGCTCGACCATCCCTGCTTGCTGGGCTTGCAATTCCGCAGCAGCCTGAGCCGTAATCTTCCCAGCCAGCGCAGGCAGCATTGATTCCTCAAGGGTTCGCCTCGACTGTTCAAACTCCGCTTGGAAGCTCTCGATAGCCGAACGCGCTGACGCCTGAATCTCGCCCTTGGCTTGCTCGACCATCCCTGCTTGCTGGGCTTGCAATTCCGCAGCAGCCTGAGCCGTAATCTTCCCGGCCAGCGCAGGCAGCATCGATTCCTCAAGAGTTCGCCTCGACTGTTCAATCTGCGCTTGGAGGCCCTCGATAACTGAATGCGCTGACGCCTGAATCTCGCCCTTGGCTTGCTCAACCACTCCGGCTTGCTGGGCTTGCAGTTCAGACGCACTTTGAGCCGTCAATTGCTCCGATAGCCCAACCAGAGAGGTTTGTTGAAGCTTGGCCTTAGCTTCTTCGATCTGGGCTTGTAGACTTTCTAGCGCCGCGCTTGTGATTAAGCTGATTTCGGCCTGAACGCGCTCTCGGGCTTCACTCTGCTTCGCCTCGAACTCAAGCGCTGCCTTTGAGGCAAGCTCACTCGTCAGGGTAGGTAGCGCGTTCTGGCGGATGCTCTCTACGGACTGCTCGATTTCCTTCACAAAATGCTCGACTGCCGGCGCCAGAGTCTCGCTGATGCGGCTTTCGGTTTCTTTGAGCGTGCGGGAATGCAGCGCCTGAAACTCAGCCATCCCAGCCGAGATCTGGCTTTCCGCAAGGCCAGCCAAAGACTTCCGCATGTCCTCTTTGAACTCGCGGGCGGCGGCGGCGGCGTCTTCTGCCGCGCGGCGCCGCATCTCGTCGATAAGGCTGCCTGCGGTGGATTCAAGACGTTCCGCTAGCTGCGCGCCAAGATCCTGCGTCGCCGAGGAGAAAAGCTGCTCTGAAGCTCGCTGTAGCGAGACGCCAGCCTCCTGAAACTCGTGCTGTGCTATGCGCCTGGCTTCCTCGGTTTGAGCGAGCAATGCCTCCATGCTTGAGTACGAGCTCTCAGCGCGCTCCGCCATGCCCGTTAATTGCACCGTCAGCGAGGAAATAATCTGTTCCTTTTCGCCCAGACGCATCAATAGCTGCTCTCCGTTGGCCTGCAGCCTGGCGTCGATCTGTCCGGCGAGCTGGGCCAGTTTTAAACCGGCGGCCTTAAAAAGCTGCTCGGAATCCGTCCCACGCATCGCGCCAGCGTCCCGCTGGCCAGTTTGGCCTGCCTGAGGAGGGGCGGGCAGCGGCTCTGGATTTCCGCCGGCGCGGGAATGACGAAAGGCAGGCTCGGAATCGCTCCCATGCTGAAGAGGCGCCGAACTCGCTGGCTTGGCAGCGGCGCTGAGGTCCACCTCCAGCCCGGCTAGCGTAGTGCCAGCGTTCCGCTGACTCGTTTTCCACCGGGAAGGCAGCGCCGTCTCCTCCGCGGGGGATGCAGGAACGGAAACCGGCTCACCGTGGGGCGGCTTCAGGGAACCGGTAGGAGCAGCAGGCGGTGAAGGGTCTGAAGCCCGCGCCGGAACAGCAACGGCTGGAGCGCGGCGCCAATCAGGCGGCGGGTATTGTATGCCCCATATATTCTTAAGCTCCAGCAGCTCGACCCTGATCTGATGAGGCATGGCCGGGGCGGCTTTTTCAGAAAAAGCGACGACTTTCCCCTTCACAGCCACCCCGCGAGATGGATTCTCAATAAGGACGATCGATCCTGGAGTGATTGTCTGCCACGTAGCAAGACTTGCTCCCTGGCGATTTATAGAGGTGGTATGCGTCTCTTCGCGGAAGGACTCTCCCCTCGCATCCTTCCCACTAAGTGTAACTGGGACAGTTATCAGCAGACGAGTGCTGCGACGCCTATCGGGGCCGTTTGGGCCATTGGCGCTGGAGGAAGACGTCAGCGTCATATCTAGTCCAGGAACTTTCGGTTGCTCCGCCACATCTGCTTTATCGGAAGAATCCTGAGCAGACTTTAAGATTTTTCTTACAAAACGCGGCCTGCCTCCCCAAGCAGTTCCCAACCGTCCAGTCTGCCACTGCGCTTGGCGATACCCACAGCATGAAAATGACCCCTCATCTGCCCCTCATACCTCGGGAGAGGCTGTAGCACTGCGGTGCTGCCACGGAATGCTCAATCCGAATCCGGGATAGGACTGCCATTTTCGATCTGCTCCTTATTGATTCTAAACTGCTTTCTCGCTTTACTCTTCCGTCCCCTCGAGGCCGGTTAGCGCAACAGGCCGACACCGCCGGCCTCTTCCCGGTGAAACAGGGTTTGCGAAAGATGAGAGCCATGGTTTCAAGACACCGATTCACCACGATGGTCTTCGTCCAGCCTAACAACTCCAGATGATACGAAGGAGACCCATGAGACCCATGAGACAAGAAATTTTCAGGGCAGTCGCTCATGTCGCCTTGCGACACGCACAAAGTACGAAAATGTCATTCCCGCGAAAGCGGGAATCCACCCCCCCGCTTTCGCGGGGGTGACCTCCAGGGGAAAGCGGCGACTGACCGAAATTTTCAGGCCAGTTTTGCGGTGGCGGTTGGGGGCCGCCTATTCAAGGAATGCCATTGGGCGGGCGAAGAGAATCGCCACGCTGACTCGCAATCCCAGATTTCTGTCACCCGGCCCGGCTGCAAACCGTCGTTTAAATAAATAAAGGATGAAATCGTGGAACTTTTCCGGCGGTGGTGCGGAAGTGAAAGCAGAAGGCGACTCAGATCGCCAAGCTGGATGATGAACATGAATTCAGATCCAGGTGACGGCGATCTGTTGAAAGGCGTGAAAGCCGGTGACGAAGCGTGCTTTTTGAGCCTGTACCGGCGCCATCAGGGAGCGGTATACCGATTTGCGCTGCACATGGCGGGAAACCCAGCCGCGGCGGAAGACGTGACGCAAGAAGTGTTCATGACCTTAATCCGCCAGCCGGGCCAGTATGATCCCAACCGGGGATCCTTAAGGTCCTTTCTGTTCGGGATAAGCCGTAACTGTGTTCTGCGGATGCTGGAGCGCGAGCGAAGACCGATGCTTTTGATGGATGAGCCCGATCTTGAAAACGCGGCGCCGGCGGATGCCGTTGATTTGGCTGGAGAGCTTGAGCGCAACGACACCGTCGAGCGGGTACGGAAGGCGGTGCTGACGCTGCCGGTAGTCTATCGCGAGGTGGCCGTGCTCTGCGGCCTCGATGAAATGAGCTATGAAGAAGCCGCGCAGGTTCTCGGATGTGCGGTGGGCACGGTGCGCTCCCGCCTGCACCGGGCGCGCGCTCTCTTGGCTGAAAAATTGAGATCGCTGCACGAACTCGATTCCTCACCGGCCGGAGAACGCTGATGCAATGTGAATTCTTTGCGATTCTCGTCGATGAGCTGGCTCATGAGCGCGAAAACGGCTCTGGCCTTACGCGCCGCTTGCTGAATCACGCCCGCGAGTGCCGCGAATGCGGGAAGCGCCTGAGCGAGGCGCAGGCGCTTACGGGAAGCCTGCGCGCGCTAGCCGCCGCAGACGCCCAGATGCAGGCGCCGGACCGCAGCGAAGCAGCCCTGGTGGATTATTTTCGCCGGCTGCGGCGCCACGGAGCCGTGCGCTTATGGGAAGGGAAGTGGCTCGCGGCAGCCGCGTGCGCTTGCTTGGTTGCGGCCGGGCTGGCCATCTGGGTCCGGCACAGCTCGCAGCCGCTTCGTGAAGTCCAGCCGGTCATCATCACAGCGCCCGAAGCACCCCCGGCTGCTCGCGATCTTGGCCGGGAGGAGATGGCGGCCCAGGCAAACCGAAACGCGACCCTGGGGCCGGCAGGGCGAGCTGTTTCGCCGGCTGAATCGGCTGATTACTCGGGTTTTATTCCACTGCCTTATGACGAAGGCTCGACCTCGCAGGGAAGCAGCCAGATCGTTCACGTAGAAGTTTCGCGCTCGGCCCTGGCCTCTATGGGCTTTCCAGTCACCGAAGCAGCGTCCGGATCCTATGTGGAGGCGGATATCTTGATCGGCGAGGATGGGATGGCCACGGCGATCCGGTTTGATTCGCAGGAAAGTGATCTTTCCCGATAGTGAAGGAGCTGACCCCCGGAGCGGGGGTAGCGCAGACTTTCGCGTTTCAAAAAGTCTGCGGCTTTTCGTGAAAGATCCGCCGGAGAAGCCGCAGACCTCGGAAACTGAGGTCTGCGCTACACTGCTGCTGCGCCGCAGTTGAACATTAGCAAGGAGACACCATGAAAAGACTTTGGCTTATCTGCGGGTTTTTCATTTTGGGAGTTGCGAGCGCAGGAGTGGCGCAGAACCCGCCATCTCCGCCATCGGCGGGCCGGCCATTTGTGCGGGAATTTATGGTGCTGTCTGCCGGCCCGATGATGGAGTCTAAAATCGTTACCGGCGCTCCTTATTCGGCCGAAGCAGAGACCGAAATCCGTCAAACGTTAGCCGATGGGAATCACATTGACCACAAGGAGACGTCGTGGATTTATCGCGACAGTGCGGGAAGAATCCGGCACGAGAGAACACTCTCGATGCTCGGCCCTATGAGCGCCCAGGGCAAGATGGTGACGCTCTTCGACCCCGTGGCGCATGTCACGTATATACTCGATCTCGCCCGAAAGACGGCTTACAAAATAACCGGTCCGCGAAAGGGCATGGTAAGGGATCGCGGGATGGGCATGCTCGGCGGGCAAGTCACAGTGAGTACGATGGGAATGCCCGGCGGGCCAGTGACAATGGGTCCGACCGGCGGGGATTTCGTGTACAGGCACGAAGGCAGGAATTTCATATACAGACGTGAAGGAATAGAATCCGAACCACAGTCTGTTTCTTTGGGTACGCGGACGATTGATGGAGTAACCGCTGACGGAACACGAACTACCCGAGTGATCCCTGCGGGAGCCATCGGCAATGAAAAACCCATCACCATCGTTTCCGAGCGGTGGTACAGCCCGAAACTGCTGACCGTCGTTATGACGCGAAGAGACGACCCACGCTTTGGCGTGATAACCTACCAACTCACCAACATCAAACTGAGCGAACCAGCAGCAGTTTTATTCAAGGTCCCCGCTGGATACAAGATCGAGCAGCGCCCGCCGCGGCCGCGCAGATTCTTCCGAGAAAAAGGAGGCGCTGTCAGTGGCCCTGGCCCCGTCCCCGCCGCGCCATAGTGACGATCCCATCGTTTACTCGGAGCAAGTAAGGCAGCGCAGCGCGGCACAGCCGCAACCGAATGAAATGTCATGCTGAGCGCAGCGAAGCATCTCGCAGTGGTTGTTCTGTTCAGACACTCCAAAGCGAGATTCTTCGCTTCGCTCAGAATGACAGCTTCCGGAAAACTTGCTGAAAAACAAGAATTTACGAGCTTGCAATGCAGCGTTTCGCACCCCAGGAACTCTGCGGCCTCTCTGGATTTCGCAACTTTCAATCTTGCCATTGCGTTACCCGTCCCTCTTTGAGACAATCCTGCTGATTCGGTCGTAACTCTAAATAGGAGAGGTGAACCGTGTGGAAGGATTTTAAGGCCTTTGCGATGAAGGGGAACGTTATGGACATGGCCATCGGCATTGTCATTGGCGTAGCCTTTGG
>JBOGJZ010000179.1:0-8766 GCA_050745645.1 Terriglobia bacterium
GCTGGACCACAACCATTGGATTTCAGATCCTGGCCAAGGCCACGGCCGGGTGATTGGTGAAATATGTCATTTTGTGGATTTCGTGATCTTTTTGGCTTCGTCCCTGCCGAAAAGCGTTCACGCCTCGTCTTTACCGGGTAATAGGAGCGATGACGAAAGCAATCTCCACGTTCAAATACGCCTGGAGGATGGCTCCAACGGCGAAATTTTCTATCTCTCTTCAGGCGATGTTGGCGTGCCAAAGGAGAGGATCGAAGTGTTCGCCGGGGGTCGTACGGCAACCTCGGACGATTTCGCTCGCTCGGCTTTCTACAGCCGTGGCCGCTGCAAAACAACGCGATTTTTTCACCAGGACAAAGGCCACCGGGATGAACTTCGCGCTTTCATCCAGTCAATCGCGAAGGGTGAAAGGGCGCCCATACCCTTTGAGGAGCTATATGCGACAACGCTCGCAACCTTCCGCATCCGCGAGTCGCTGTCCTGCGGAACGCCGCTGCCGCTTCTCAATGCTTAACAGCCGGTCATGCCGCTTGGCGACACCCGAAGCATGAAAATGTAGCGCCAGCGTCTCGCTGGCTTGGTGCAAGTCCGGCAGAGCTTGCCCTGAGCGGAGCGAAGGGATGCCGGAGCTGCAGGGTATTTTCAGGACAGACTGACAGTCAAGTAAGGCTTTCCTGGCAACCTTAGTTAAGCAATCCCGGTTCGAGCTCGCGCAGAGCCAGCGTGTGCCGCGATTCGGGAAAATTTCTGGCCGCAAAACGCACCGCACATAGAGCGGTCAACGGAGGTGAATATGATGTCGATAACGGTTTGCGCGCGCCTTGGATGGGCTGTACTCCCGGTCAGCCTGCTATTAGCTTTGCAAGGCTTTGCCGGAACAGCAAGGCCAGTGATGGGAAGAGTAGTTCCAACGAGCGGCGTGGCACTGGACGGCGTGATTCTAAGTGGCGAAGATGCTGTCCGTTCGGGAGATTTGCTGACCACGTCGAGATCGGCCAGCGCGCTCGTCAGGTTTTCGGCTACGAGTCAAGCGGATGTCCTCGAACAGTCTGCCGTTTGTTTCCGGCAAGATTCCACCGGGCATCCGGTGGCTCAAATGTCGTATGGAAAAATGCTGACCACGGCGGCGGGGAAAAGCGCCGTTGTCGTGGAAACATCGAAATACAGAATCGAGCCTGCTGAACAATCGAGAGCCATCTACTTCGTGGCCGTATTACCGGGCAAGAACACGGTCATTGCGGCTCAGCGAGGCGATGTTTCCATTACCGAGACCGGCTCCAGAAAGAGCTACTTGCTGAGCCAAGGGCTCTATATCGAAATTAACGCTTCAGCCGCGGGGCTTCCGGGCCAGGAAGAGGAGAAAAGCAAGCAGGCGCCCGGTAAGGCGGCAGGCCAGGCAACGCCGCCTCCGCCGCCACCGAAACCAGCCAAGCGGCCTTGGCACATCGGATCGCTTTCTCCTGGAGCTTCAGCCGCCCTGGTTATTGCCGCAGTCGGCGGCGCGGGTGGAGCTGTCGCTGCTGCCACGCTCGGCTCCGGTAAGTCTGCAAGTCCCAGCGCTCCATAGCAGTCAACCCATATGGCCGCTGACCGGCTGTAGCTCAGCATGAAAATCCTCAGCGTTGTTGGCGCTCGCCCCAACTTTGTTAAAATTGCCGCCGTGTTGGCGGAGACGCGAAAACTGCCGTGGATTCGCACGGTACTTGTGCATACGGGTCAGCACTATGATCCGGAAATGTCCGGTTGGTTTTTTCGCGACCTCGGTATTCCGCAGCCTGACGTCAATCTCCGCGACTGTATGAGCATTGGCGTGGATGCTGCCGCGCCTGGCGGGCTGGCGGCAATGGCGCAGCGCCTCGAACCAGTCCTGAGGAGAGAATCGCCGGACGTTGTCCTCGTGGCCGGAGACGTGAACTCGACGCTTGCCGGCGCTCTTGCTGCGGCAAGACTCGGCATTCCCATCGCTCATCTGGAAGCCGGCCTGCGCAGTTTCGATCTGAGCATGCCGGAGGAAATCAATCGCATCACAACCGACGCGGTCTCAGATCTGCTATTTGTCACCGAGCCTAGCGGTGTTTGTAACCTGCTGAATGAAGGGAAGCGCGGAAGTCAAATCTTCCTGACCGGCAACGTCATGATCGACACGCTGAAACGGCTTTTACCTTCGGCCGTCCGGTCAACCATCCTCGAAAGGCTTTGCCTCCGCAAAAGCCGCGAAGACGCTGAAATCAAAAAGTACGTGTTAGTGACCTTGCACCGCGCCGCCGCCGTGGATTCTCCCGAAATACTCCGCACCCTGTGGGGCGCGCTAAACGATATCGCCGCGATGGCGCCTGTGATCTTTCCCATCCATCCGCGCACGGCGAAGCGCTTCAAAGAAGCGGGGCTGGAAGCGTTAAGCCTGAACCACGAGGGGGATATCCCGATCCGGCTGATTCCTCCGCTTGGCTACATTGACTTCCTGTGTCTTGAGAAGAATGCGTCGCTGGTTATCACGGATTCCGGCGGCGTCCAGGAAGAAACAACCGCTCTAGGCGTTCCGTGCCTCACCGCTCGCGAGAGCACTGAGCGCCCGATCACGGTTTCCGATGGAACAAACACTATCGCCGGCCTGGATCCCAACCGGCTTCGTGATGAAGCCCGGCGTATCTTGTCTGGCCACATCAAGACTGGCCGGGCGCCCGATCTGTGGGACGGCCACGCCGCGCAGCGGGTCCTGAAAATCCTTATGGATACTTTCATGCCTGGTCCCAGGGCGCCTTATGCCGTGACCTGCCGTCCCCTACAATCAGCGCAATCTTTCCGCTTGAGCTCGTAGCCCGCCCCCAACACCCGCCTTCCCAAACTTTCCCGCTTCGTAGCAGTGAACCCGGCTAAACAACAAGAAGAAGTGGCAAGCCTTTTGGTTTTTTAAGGCCGCACGCCGGCGGCATCCTCATTCTGCTTCTTAGAGGCGGCCAATAGGCGCTGGTAACCGGCTCGATATTGGGGGTTACTGGAATCCAGCGTGGAAGCAATGTTGTACTGCTCAAGCGCGTCCTTCAAGTCGCCTTGCTTTTCGAGCACGGATCCCAGGTTGTACCGCGCCAGCGCGCTGTGAGGATGATTCTGCGCCGCCCAGCGATACTCAAAAATGGCCCGGTTCAAATCACCTTTCCGGCTGAAGGCATAGGCCAGGTTTTCCTGGGCCGCTTCATCATCCGGCTGCAACAGGAGCGTCACGCGGTATTCTTGAATCGCTCCGGCCAGGTCTCCCTTATCGGCCAGCGCATTGCCGAGATTGAAATGGGCGGCGGCATATTGCGGCGTCAGGCGTATCGCCTGTTGATATTCTGTGATCGCTCCATCAATGTCCTTTTCCGCCCGGAGCGCGTTCGCCAGATTGTTGTGGGCTTCGGACGAGTCTGGCTCGAGTTGCAGCGCCTTGTGATACTCGGCGATGGCCTCTTTAAAGTCTCCGGTCGCCTCAAGGACGTTAGCGAGATTGTAGTGGGCGTCCGCGAAGCCGGGTTTGATGTGTATCGCTTGCCGGTATGCGGCCACCGCTCCGGCCGTTTGGCCGAGCTTGGCCACGGCAAGAGCAAGGTTGTTGTAAATTTCCGGATCGCCCGGTTGAAGCCGCGCCGCTTTCCGGTATTCAGCGACGGCTGAGTTAAGATCGCCTTTGGCGGCAAGGGCGTTAGCAAGATCGTAGTGGGCGTCTGCGGAGGCCGGGGCCAATCGTATCGCCTGGCGGTATTCGGCGATCGCCTGGACCCATTGTTGCTGGGCGGCGAATCTGTTGCCGCTGGCTATGTGCTCGTCAACTACGCTTTGGCCACGCATGGCACATGGCAGCAGCAGAATCAGAAAGATATACGTAAAATTTCGCAGCTTCACTGCCTTTTTAATCCTTGTGCCCCGGCTTATAAGTTCGTTGCATAAGTCCGAATGTCGTTCCGAGCTCTTCGCAAGGAGTCTGCTCGCCGCCTTCCTTGCGCCCTGGCGCGCCGCGGCGCTGCCACGGGATCCGAATCCGGAATAGGACCGCTATTTTCGACCTGCTCCTTACTGATTCCAAAGCGCTTTCTCGCTTTGCCTTCCCTTCACCCCTGGAGGCCGGTTAGCGCACCAGACCAGCGCCTTCAGCCTCTTTCCGGTGAAACAGGGTTTGCGAAAGATGAGAGCCATGGTTCCAGCGCCTCTTGATTCGGAATTCATCCAGCTTAACAACTCCAGACGAGACGAAGGAGACCCGTGAGACCCATGAGACAAGAAATTTCAGCGGGCATAGGGCCCCCCGTCTAAGTCACGGTTGAGCTTCTTGTAGCGCAGCGTTCGCCTTATGACGCTGCGGCTTCTTACCCGGATGAAACGCCGCAGGGCTGAAAAGAAGGGTAGTCACGGTCGATCGCGTTTTTAATTGACCGTGGGTTGTTGCAATCACAATCAAACAAAAGCCCACAGTCAGAAAAACGCTGACCGTGGCTACCACTACCACCCTGCAAGGCAAATGATTCCCGACTTCGACGGAACCCTGCCTCGGAATGACAGCGGCCTGTATATCACTTTTTCAGCGAACTTCTGACCCAGGATACTAGACTTATGCGTGATCATAGTACGCCAGAGCAGGCCGCCCCGCTGCTATACGCTAAGGCGCTAATGCTTTCGACAGCCAATCAAAGGTTGCGGGCAAAGCAGGATCATCGGAGTTATCCGCCAGCGACTTTCGGTACTCCGCAAGCGCTCCCTTGCGATCACCTTCTTTAAGCAGCGCGTCTCCCAGGGCGGCGTGGGCTTCTTTGGAGCCAGGATTTAAGCGCAATGCATTGCGGAACTCAGCGATCGCTTCATCTAACCGTGCAGAGACATAGAGCGCGTTGCCCAGCCGGAAATACGCGGCGGCATCATTTGGTTTCAGCGCTGCTTCGGCGCGATATTCTGCAACCGCTCCTTCCAAATCCCCTTTGGAATATAGGAGCGCGCCGAGTTTCTGGTGAGCGCCTGCAAGACCCGCTTGGAGGCGAATCGCCTGGCGGTAGTCTTCAATGGCTTCTGCATCCTTTCCCTGTTTTTCCTGGACGCGGCCCAGCGCGAGGAAGATCGTTGCATCTTGGGGTTGCAGGCTAAGCGCGGCGCGGTACTGCTGCTCCGCTTGCGGCCACATCTTTCTCTGTTCTAATCGCCCGGCGGCAGAAAGGTAATCAAGGGCTTGGGCTCGCCCTGGCGCTGGAGAGGGCAGATGTATCTTGGCCGCGAGTATGGCCTGAATGAGCACGTCCTGCGCGCCGGCCTGACGCAAAGCGCTGAGATCCTCGGCGGCCGGCTTGAAATCAATTCCGCGCTGCTCAACTAGAGCGGCAATCCGCGCGCTGTAAACGCCGCCTCCTACTAATCCTTCTATTTGGAGCTTGCTGAGAGGCGGCTCCGGCTTCTTCTCCTGAGCCGCACCGGAAAATAACGCGGCGGCCATCCAGAACACCAGGAAACCGAAGATGGTGATCCTACGCTTCACATGCAGCTCCAACACCTCAGCCAAGCTGGTTTCTTGCGTCCTTCAGCAGGTAGAAAAAATGATACCCCAGTCCATCTGCACCCTTCAACTAACACCATCGCTCGCCCAGAGTTCCGCCAAAGTCGAGAATCATTCGTCCTGCAGGGTGGTGTAGCGCAGGGCTCGCCTTTCAGCCCTGCGGCTGTTGGTTGGAAAGACAAGAAAAAGCCGCAGCGTTACACGACGAACGCTGCGCTACAAGAAAATCAACCGCGACTTTGGCGGAGCCCTGCGATTTTGGATGCCGTCATGGTCATATCTGTAGTATTGTGATTTGTGGGGCTGGGTCGGCGCCACATCTCAAAGCAACAGCAAACTGAAGGTGGGAAGATTCATGAAAGTTCTATTGGTGTATCCAGAGTTCCCTGACACATTTTGGAGTTTCAAGCACGCGCTTCCCTTTGTGGGGAAGCGCTCAGCCTATCCGCCGCTCGGACTCCTCACCGTTTCAGCGATGTTGCCGGGAAACTGGCAAAAGCGAATGGTGGACTTAAACGTGCGCCGCTTGGAGGATGCAGAGATCGACTGGGCGGACGTCGTCTTTTTCAGCGGAATGATGGTGCAAGGCCCTTTCATGAAAGTACAAATAGAGCGCTGTAAGCGGCGCGGGCTGCGCACAGTGGCCGGCGGCCCGATCGCGAGCGCCCAGGATCCTGCCATCGCCGGAGCGGACCACGTGGTGGAAGGCGAGGCCGAAGAGGTTATCGCCGAATTAGCGGCGGATTTGGAGCGCGGTGCAGCGAAGCCATTTTACAAGGCGGCACAACTGCCTGACCTCACGCAGACGCCTCTGCCTCATCTTCACCTCGCCAACCTGAAGAGGTACAGCGCCATGCCGGTGCAGTATTCGCGGGGCTGCCCGTTTACCTGCGAATTTTGCGACATTATCGAGATCTACGGCCGTCGGCCGCGCACCAAGACGCCCGACCAGGTCTGCGCCGAGTTGGAACAAATCTACCGGCTCGGGTGGCGCGGTCCGGTCTTCCTGGTAGACGATAACTTCATTGGGAATAAAAAGAATGTGAAAATACTTCTGCCTCGGCTGGTCGAGTGGATGCGGGATCATAAATTCCCGTTCTCTCTCTTTACGGAAGCCTCGCTGAACATAGCCGGAGATGAGGATCTGCTGCGACAGATGCGCCAGGCGCATTTCACACGAGTCTTCATGGGCATCGAGACGCCGGTCGAGGAAAGCCTGAGAGAGACGCACAAGCTCCAGAACCTGCGAAAGGATTTGCTGGAGAGCGTGAAGCTAATCCAGTCTTTCGGCATCGAGGTGATGGCGGGTTTCATCGTCGGGTTTGATCACGATCCTCCCGACATCTTTGAGCGCCAGATCAAATTCATCCGTGACGCGGCGATTCCCTTATCCATGGTTGGCCTGCTCACGGCGCTGCCCAACACTCAGTTGTGGCGGCGGTTGAAGACTGAAGGGCGGCTCTTGCGAGAGAGCCTGGGTAACAACACAGTTGCCGATTTAAACTTCGTTCCCAAGATGGACGCGGGAGAGCTGTTGGCAGGCTACAAGCAGATATTGAAGACTATCTACAATCCAGAAGAATACTTTGACCGGGCCATCGCCTTCCTTTCGCATCTGGGCGAAGCCGCCCGGGATCCCGTGTGCTTTTCCGACATGATGGCCGTGGTGCGGTCGTTCTGGCGGCAAGGGATGCGCAGCGATTACCGCAAAGAGTATTGGAAATTTATTGCCAGGGCTGCGCGCCATCATCGCCAACACCTGGACAAAGCCATGACCCTGGCGATCATGGGCCATCACTTCTTTGCATTGACCGCGGCTGTTGACAATCCGTAAATGACTGCGGCTGCGAAAAAAACGCGGCCAGTTGTTTACCGGCTTGGCGTAACCTCTGCGGGTACGAGGCGGCCCTTGCGGACGTAGAATTCGTTGCCGCGCCAGTGAACGCGGCCACCGCGAAAGCTGGCGAGCCAGACGGCTGAGGCCAGCGCGTCGCGGAGCGGGACAAGCCACCAATTGCTCCGCAGGACAGAGTCCTTCAGCCCCCCGACGCCCACCACCCAGGCCATGACCATCCGAGTAATAAAGTAAGCCCCGAGGTAAACCACCGCATCACGTCCGGAGCCGGCGAGCGCTACCGCTAAAAGCGAAAGCGGCAGGCCTTGAGTGGCCAACAGGCCCAGATGCCCCCAGGGTCGCGAGTTCCGTACGCCTACCGCCCAGCGCAATTGACGATTCCAGAAGCCGCGCAGCGATTCGGCGGGCAATACCATGTCCACGGTGTAAGGCAACAGTTCAACGCGATAACCGAGGGCGGCTATGCGATGGCCCAGCTCGTAATCATCGAGCAGAAAATCCGAGAGCGACGCGAAACCGCCGATTTCGGCGAGGCGTGTCCGGGTGACGGCCATCGTGGCTCCCAAAGCAAAGCGAGCGCCGCCGAATTGCTCCGCTACGAAGACGCCGGCGAAAAAGTCTGAGCTGACGCCAACGGCTTCCAGTTTATCGGCGATGCTGCGCTCGTTGACGCCCCGGTAAAGGCACGTTACGGCGCCCACGAGCGGGTCGCTAAGCGGCGCGGCCAGCGCGCGCAGGCAGTCGGCGGCTACGCGCGTGTCGCTGTCACTGATTACCAACACCTCATGCCGCGCCTGCTCGCTGAGGTGCGCCAGAATAGAGGCTTTCTCGTTGGGGCCGATTTTGGTCATGCCGGTGAAGAGCCGGATGGGGCGCTCGGGAAAATCCCGAATCAATCTCTGGATGATGGGAATCGCGGGGTCGTCCGGATCGCTGACGCCAAAAAGCACCTCGTAGTCCGGGTAATCCAGGCGGCAAAAGCTTGAGAAGTTCTCATAAGCCTCGCGGTCGAGTCCGCGGACGGGCTTCAGGATGCTGATGGGAGGGTTGAAACCAGGTGTCCACGTTCGTGTCCGGTTGAAAAATCTTCGAGCGCACCCGGCGGCAAGCAAGTAGTAGAGAAATGAGAGAAAGGGCGCCACCAAGATGATCTCGCGGAGATGGAGCATCCAGTGCGCCGGCGCAAGCATCAAGAACTCATTCCTCCAGCATTCACGCCAATATCATGTAACAGAATCCAGTGGATAACCTGACTCAAATTAGGGGGGGCAGAGACCCATATCCAAAGGAGATTTTTCCCGGCTTCGCCGGAACAGGTCGCTTCGCTCTCTCGAAAGTCATCCATAGCCTGTCATTCCCGCGCAAGCGGGAATCCAGGATGTTTCGTACCGTTCTGGAC
>JBOGJZ010000180.1:0-10301 GCA_050745645.1 Terriglobia bacterium
TTGATTCCTTGCGCTCCGTCCAGTAGGTAATCAAGCAGAGGCAGGCCGGAGTCTGGTTAGGCGAGAGCGTTCAGGCGCAGGCTGAGGCGGGATTTGTAGCGCGCTGCAGTGTTGCGGTGCAAAATTCCCTTATGAACTGAATGGTCGATCAGGGCGAAAGTGGGCGCGGCAAGCGGCTGAGCGGCAGCCCTATCTTTGGCTTCAAGCGCTGCGCGCAGGCGCTTGATTTCATGCCGCAAGTGCGAGCGGTGCGAGCGATTACGCAAAGTCCGCGCCCGCGTTTGTCTGATTCGTTTCAAAGCCGATTGATGATTTGCCACTGTGCCTCCGGTTCGACGCTTAATCCAGTATTGAAAGTAGCAGACCCGTGAGAGCCTCGTCAAGGACGAGCCCGTAGCGCCAGCGTCTCGCCGGCCAACTTAGCTTAAGCCTGCCGCCGGGACGGCGCGGCGCTACCGTCCTCCACTTCTGACTGCGTGGTTTCCGAGGCCGAAGGAAAGCCGTAAGGTCCCACGGCCGGCGTTGCACTAGAAAGCGGCGCGGGGGCGATTCACCGGGCGGGACGGTCAAGGATTTGCGCCAGCATGTCGGGAATCTCAAAGACCGCCCGGTTCTGGATTGCCGCTGCATGCTGGCGGTAGCGCGCCAGATTATCGGGTTGAATCATTTCTCTGACGGCTGGCACGATCTCTTTAAAACCATGCAGGACGATCCCGGCCTGCTTTTCCCGGACCCACTCGGCGTTATAGCGCTCTTGGGGCAAGGTCCAGGCGTTCGATTCCACGATGACGGGCAGATCCATGGCTATCGCTTCGCTCACGCTGCCCGGGCCTGGCTTGCCGATGAAGAAGTCGGCGAGGCGCATGTAGTAGGGTACCCGCTGGGTGAATCCCTCAACGAACATGGGAATGCCCGGCTTCGATTGCCGGAGCGCCTGCGCGAGCGGCTCGTTGCGGCCACAGATCATCATAAGCTGCGTCTTCGATTGAGAGCGTCCGAGGCGTTCAGCGATACCCGGCATTTCGGAAGAGCCGGCGCCGCCGAATAGCACGATGGCTGCCGGAAGCTCAGGCTCCAGTCCGAGACGGCGGCGCTCCGAGTCGCGGTCCACCTCGACTGATTCATAGAAGCGCGGATGCAAGATCATTCCAGAGGCGCGAAATATCCGCTCCGCCGGGTGCCCCATCGAGCGCGCCTGCTCGACCGCCCGTTCCGAGCCGCAGATGAAGAATTGCGGTTGCTGCTCGATCCAGAAATGGGGAGGATAGTCCGCGAGATCGGTGAGGACGGTCACAAAAGGCACGCCGGGGCGCGCGAGAGCCAGGCTTTCAAACAAGGCGCGGTTGAAGTGCGGGATCAGCGACACTACGAGGTCCGGCTCCATACGGGCCCACTGCGGCTCAAGCAGGCGGAGCTCCCGGCGATGGCCCGCGCGGATAGCGCCTTGCAATACCTTCAGCAAGTGCCGGCTGCCCAGCGTCCAATTGTTCGCGAGAATCTGATTATAAACATCTTGAACGCGCAGGCTAAAAATTTTGAGCAATGGGTCGATGGGGTCAAGCGTCTCCTGCAGATTGAGCAGTTCGACCGTCCAGGGGCGCTCCTGGCGCTGGATGACCATCTCGAGCGCCGTGGCCGCGCTGCGGTGTCCTCCGCCCGCGTCAAACATGACAAGCACGATTTTTTTCACAGCCAGTCTTCCTTATGCCATTCGGTTTGGATTGGCGTGTGGTCTCAGGCCGTATTCCGGCCGAGATCGCGGTGGTTGAGCCGGGTCCTGTAGCCTTCACGCTCAAGGATCTGGGCTGCCTGTTCGGCGAGCGCCACGGAGCGGTGCCTGCCCCCCGTGCAGCCGAGAGCGATGGTCAGGTAGCTTTTGCCCTCGTGCAAGTAATGAGGAAGCAGATAGAGGAGCAAATCCGTAAGGCGTCTGACGAATTCACGCGTCTGCGGGTAGCGCTCCATGTAGCGCTGCACCGCGCCGTCCTTGCCGGTTTTTTCCTTGAGGCTGGAGACGTAATTCGGATTGGGGAGAAAGCGCACGTCGAAGACGAGATCCGCATCGGTGGGAATGCCGAAGCGGAATCCGAAAGAGGTTACCGAAACCAGCATTGACTTGCGCTCTTCCAGCGCTCCAAACCGCTGCTGGATGAACTCGCGGAGCTCATGCGGATTCATCCGTGTGGTCGAGATCACGGCGTCGGCAAGCTGCTTCATCGGCTTGAGCAGCATTCGCTCGATCCGGATGCCCTCGCGTACCGGCAGGTGGCGGCCGAGAGGGTGCGGACGGCGAGTTTCCTCAAAACGCCTCACCAATGTCTCATCGGAGGCTTCCAGAAACACCAGTGAGGGTTTTGGCTTTTCCTGCGCCAACTTCTGATAAAGGGCTGGAAGCTGGCTTAAGACTTCTCCCTCGCGGATGTCTACGACCACGGCAGCCCGGTCAATGTGACTGTTGGGCGCGCGGCAGAGCTCAAAAAAGCGCGGCAGCAGGTCCACCGGGAGGTTATCCACACAGTAAAATCCGAGGTCCTCAAACGCCTTGAGCACAGACCCCTTGCCGGAGCCGCTGAGGCCGGTAATCAGGACAAACTGCTTGAAGGGTTTTCGGGGCGGCTTTTTCCTGGTGCTCCGAAGTTTGGGAGCGCGACCCAGCGGACTAGCGCGCGCGGAGTTCCTGGCCTTCTTACGGCGAATTCGCTGACGTTTGGAGCTTGGCGGATTCGAGCTCAATCAAAGACCCGCATCGGCTGCAACCGCCCGCTCCGCGCGGTTAGAGGGCGCGCGTGGGAGCAAGAGCAGTGCGGCGAGTTTACCTGCCCGGTGGCGGCATAAAGCCGCCTCTACATTTAAACTGAGACGCTACCTACAGCGGGAGAGGGCTGACTTTCTCAATCTTTAATCTCGTACCCGCCGTTAAGGCTCCGGTTCAATGAGAATTAATTGCCCGTCGGCATGGCGGTAAACGACATTCACGCGGTCCGTTTGAACGTTACGGAACACGGCCGGCTCTCGGGAGTCCGCTCCCAAACTCTCGATAGCCTCCTCAATGGTGAGAGGCTTAATAGGGATTCTCCTGGTCGTAATGACTTTGCGGTCTTCGTCGGCTTTTCTTTCCGGCATCATCACGTTGAGCGTCACGGCGGAGGTGGGCGCAGCCCGGCGCTTCTTGGTCCGGAGCCGTGCGGGCAGGCGCACCGCCTGGCGCTCCAGCTTGTCGAGCGCGCCCTTGATTGAACTGCGGGAATCGGTGGTCTCTTCGATAGCCACCAGTGTGCGGTCGCGCCACTGCACGGTGATCTCCGCGATCCGGCGGTGTTTGGCCCCTTCGAGGATCACATGAACTGCGCAGTTGTCACGCAGAACGCGATTTAATTTGCCGAGGTGTTCTTCCGTGTACTCGCGAAGATCAGGGGTGACTTCCATCTGCCTGCCGGTATATTCAATGTGCATTGAGAACCTCCCGGAGTCAAAATTAAAGTTCATACTTGCAGCCGCCGGGTCAGGCCTTTCTTCGGCGCTGGTGAGTACTCGGAATCCTCATGTCTTCGCGGTATTTAGCCACCGTTCTCCGGGTGACGTCAACGCCCAGGTCATGCAAGCGAAGGGTGATTTGTTCGTCCGTCAGCGGCCGGGAGGCATCTTCCTCCCCGATGATCTTCTGCACCGTCCGTTTCAGGTTGACAAGCGAGATGCCGGCTCCTGATGGCCCTTGTACTGCCTCCGAAAAAAAGAACCGCAACTCGAACACGCCTTGCGGTGTATTGACGTACTTGTTCGCGACGGCGCGGCTGACCGTGGAAGGATGGACGCCAACTTCTTCCGCCACTTCCTTGATCATCATGGGCAGCAAATAATCGAGGCCCTTGTCCAAAAAAACCGCCTGGCGGCGGATGATCGCTTCGCACACCCGGATAATCGTCTGCTTACGCTGCTCAATGTTCTTCAGAAGCTGCATGGCGGAGTTAAAGCGCTCTTTCACGTACCTGCGGACTTCTCCGGTGGAGTTTCCATCGCCGATCAACCGCCGGTAGTGCCGGCTCAGGCGCAAGTGGGGCAAGCCTTCTTCGTTGACGATCACCCGGTATTGGTCGTCCAGCTTCACAAAGGCCACATCAGGCTCGATCAGCCGCGGCAACGCGCTGTTATACCGCTGTCCCGGGCGCGGATCGAGCTTGCGGATAATCGCGAGACCGGCTTCGACGTCCTCAATAGACCGGCGGAGTGATGTCGCGATTTTCCGGTGCTGCCTGTTCTCGACATCGCTCAGATGGTCCGAAACAATGCGCTCAGCCAAATCGTCTTCCGCCTCCGCCATTCGGAGCTGAAGCAGAAGGCATTCGCGGAGATCACGCGCGGCAATACCCGCGGGGTCAAGCTGCTGAACCAATGCCAGCGCCTCTTCAAGGTCGCTCGAGGTGTGCTCTTCGGACTGGGCAATCTCCTCCAAACTGGCCGCAAGGTATCCGTCCTCGTTAAGGTTGCCGATAATGGAGTAGGCTGCGCTGCGGACTGCATCCGAACACACTGAAAGATTCACCTGCCATTGCAAGTGTTCGGCCAAAGATACAGGCTTGGAAATGAAATTCTCAAAGGATGGCCTTTCAATCTCCTCGGCTGCCGGCGATTTGTATCCTGGGTCCAGATAATCATTGAAGAACGAGCCATAATCGACTTCCTCGAACGAATCCCGATGGTCATCGGCAGGGGCGGCTTGATCGCTCGCCACGTCGCCAGCGCTCTCTTCTTTGTCTTTCTTTTGGCCGTCTTCGAGGGTTGGAACAATATCCGTTACTTCTTCAAGCACCGGATTCTCAACCATTTCCTGGTCAATCATCTCCCGGAGCTCTAGTTTATTGAGCGCCAGTACGGTGACCATTTGGACCAGCCCGGGCGTGAGAATCTGCTTCTGCGCCACCTTCAAGCTAAGTCCGAGCTTGGGTTGAGCTTTCATAGTCAGCTAAATCGCTAGCCTGAAATTATCTCCAAGGTAAACCCTTTTCACTTCCGAGTCGTTGCCCAACTCTTCAGGAGTTCCCGAGCGGAAAATTCGTCCACCGCTGATGATGTATGCGCGGTCCGTAACCTGCAATGTTTCACGGACATTGTGATCCGTCAGCAAGACGCCAATACCTGACGCTTTGAGCTGTAGGATGATCTTTTGAATGTCGAGCACCGCGAGCGGGTCTATGCCGGCAAACGGTTCATCTAAAAGGACGAATGAAGGTGAAATCACCAGAGATCGAGCCACCTCCACACGTCTGCGCTCACCGCCCGAAAGGAGGTAGCCATAGCTTCTGCGGACTTCCTGCAGACCGAACTCTTCCAGCAACTCCTCGAGCCTCTCGCGGCGCTCATGAGCCGTGAGTTGAATCGTTTCAAGAATCGCCATCAGATTCTCTTCGACGGTTAACTTTCGAAATATCGACGGCTCCTGGGGAAGATAGCTGACGCCGTTCCGCGCCCGCAGGTACATGGGAAAACTTGAGATATCGACACCATCGAGCAAAACCTCACCAGCGTCTGCGCCTATCACGCCGACAATAATGTAAAAGGTCGTGGTTTTGCCAGCCCCGTTAGGCCCTAGCAAACCAACAACTTCGCCCTGGGATATTCTTAGATTGACGCTGTCAACAACCTTGCGGCCTTTGAATGACTTGGTGAGGTCGACTGTGGAGAGAATCTGCATGGCTCATCGCTGTAGGATGCGTTTTGAGAGAGTTTGGGACTTTTTACCTCCATCTGCCGAAAGGCTAGCATCGTGCAGGTAGAAAGTCAAACGATCACCTGTCAAGAATCCCTGGTTCGGGTCGTAAATGATTGGCGGGCCGCCTGTTAGCACAAACCTTCCACCTGCCGCAGAGTATTCGGCATGCTCTCCCTGGGCTTGCCGCCCTCCGGGCTGAAAAACGCGAATATGACCGTCAGCCACTGCTCGCTCCACCTCTGGTTTCATACGGCCAGAGGCGGAAGAAAGGTAAACACGCAGGCGATCAGCTCGAAGAGTCGCGCCTCGGGACCGCATAATCACCCCTCCCTGGTAAACCGCCTCGCGATCGAGGTTAAAGTAAATCAGGCGGTCGGCCCTGATTGTGACTGGTTGGGCAGGATGATTCGCTTGGCCGGTCCGGTGATTCGATTGAGCGGGACCCGGCTGCAGCAAGGTGGTGGTGACACCGTAACCGGAGCGGATTTCCTGTGACCTTCTGTCAATGCTGAGAGAAGAGCAGTCCACGACGCCGGCGCCCTGCCACGCTCGAACGTTACCTTCGTATAAGGCCTCCTGCTTGTCTGTACTGACGGTCACCTTATCGGCGGTCACAATTAACGGTTCAGCCGAATTATCCGATGCTAAATGCACCGACTGGACTTGGCCCCAGCCGAGAGCCGATCCTTGAGCAAGATTCATCGTCACGTGCCGGGCTCGAATTCTGTTGCCTGTGTCCCACATCTGCGGGCTTCCAATTAATGTTAGCTCCTGATTCTGAGCTTGAAAGAGCGCTTCCATGGCGCTCGCCCCGCGATCACCCTCCTTAAACCGGAAGTCGCCTTCTTGCCGGATAGTTTCCAGCGTCTGGGTTCTCGGGTTGATGCTGGCGATCAGCTTTCTGCCAAAGGTCTCTTTCAATAAACCTGGATTCGCGTCTGTAGGCGGGCTGTCAGTTACGTGCGTCGAGATCAATCCCACGAGGCGTTGCAGGCGCCCTTGGGTGTCGAACGCCATTCGAAGCTCTTTGGCGCTGATACTCTGCTCATCAGCTTGCGGCCGGGCGGGGATCAACACCACTTTCCCAGGTCCGTCGGTGCGAGCATCCCGCAGCGCGCCGCCGGCGCGGAATGAAAATTGCAGCTCTGCGGTCGTCAGAATTCTTTTCGCTCCGGTCATTGCGCCCAGGTTGTGATTGGAACCCACGCTGCGAGATGCAGCCTCCATCGGCTCAAAGACAAGTTGTACGTTGCCGGAAGCGCTTCCAGATCGGAGCTGTGCCTTGTCGCCGGAGACGTTCAATCGAACCCGATCGGCGGAAAGGCTCCGAACGCCGTCCTGCCGGATGCCCCGGGACTGAAGATACACATGACCGAGGGCGCGCACCTCACGGGGCTGCGCATTCACCGGGTCGAAGTATATCTCTAGAGCTTGCGCAGCTACGCGGACATGTCCTTTCCGCGACGGCGAAGATCCCCTCATGTGACCTTCAAGGCTCACGCGATTGATTCTATTTTGAGAACCCAAAAAGATCGTTCCGTCCGAAGCGCTGACACGCTGCAGGCCCCGCGAAATATCAACCGGACCGCGCAGAAGGATTTCTCCCACCGCCTTCTCGTAGAGCAGTCCGCCAGCATGTACATCGATTGACGGCTGGCTCGCGGATTGTGCGGGGAGGCGGACATGAACCTGCTTTTCGAGCGACAGCGAACCTGTTTTCGTGTCGTAAGCTAATCCCCTTGCTGTGCCGGATGCCCCCCCGAAGCTAAAGCTCACCTCTGCCGGACTCTTCACGGCCCCATCGAGCGGATCATAAGAAACGTCAGCCATTTGGACGAAAACCGGATGGCCGGAAGGCAAATCCGGGGTGGCCTGTAACCCGGGTTTGGATTCCAGCTTGAGCGAGGCTACGCCGGAGCATGCGAGAGCTCCGGTTTCATTGTTGTACCGGCATCGGCCGGTGCGAAGTTCATCGTGCTGATTGCCACTTCGGCCGAAGATCACCACGCTGACATCCTTAAGCAGAGTGCTGGTTCCCTGCTTAAAGGCCAGAGTGCGGGCGGCGTGGATAGTAAAGATGCGGTGGCCTTCTTCGGAGCGTGTGAACGTATAGCCAGAAAGCTGACGATTCACATTATGGGGTAGGCTAATCGCGGGATGGACCGTTACGCTCCTGTTGCGGTAGTTCAACCACAGAGCCAAGACCCCGCATGCCGTCAGCACAAGCGCCAGCGCGAGCACCCTTTTCACTCTCGTGCGGTGGTTGTTGTAATCTCGCGGAGATGGATGCAAAGGCGCTTGATTCACCATTCGCAAAACACTGTTTCGGGAGCCATGGCCGGTATAGCGCAGAGTTTCCGCTTTTGAAAACTTCGAGGCGGCTTGTTCCTGGTATCGGAAGAAAGCCGCAAACTTTCTGAAAAGCGAAAGCCTGCTCTACCGGCTGCTTCCTGCGCGCTCCATGCGGCCGGGGCGGAAGCAGTCTCAGGAAGCGTCGATGGGCTGAACATCTTTCAGCACAAGTTGTAAATTTTCCATGCCCTGAAAGTCATTCACAGCAAGATTGAAAGCCACTCGAAGCCTCTGCGCCTTTCCTAGCGCAGCCGCCTTCTCCGCCAGACCCCAGCCCACAGCATCACACGCGAGCCCGTTTTGCCGCACTTTAAACTTTAGATGCTTTTCCTTTAACACACGTATATCGCCCAACACATCAACATCAGCGACAAAGACCGGCGCAGGGTTGCCGAAGCCGAATGGCTCCATCTTCTCTAGCTGAGCGGCGAGATCCCAATTAAGGTCTGCCAGGCTCATTTCAGCATCAGCGCGAAGCACCGGCTCAAGTTGGTCCGGCAGCAAGGCAGATCGCGCGTAGCGCTCGAGTTGCTCTTCAAGCTGACCAAGCCTCGATGTGGGCAATGAGAACCCGGCCGCCTGAGCGTGGCCGCCAAACCGGGTTAAAAGTTCGCCGCATGCCGTGAGCCCATCCAGCAGGTGAAAGCCGGGGATCGACCGGCCAGAGCCGTGCGCGATGCGGCCCTCGACTGAGATGACAAGAGCAGGACGATGATACAGTTCCGCTACTCGTTGCGCAGCGATGCCGATCACGCCACGGTGCCATCCAGAGCCGGAAAATACAAGCGAATAGCGTTTCGCACGCTCAGGCCGCTCGTTCATTTGCGCCTTGATACTGGAGAGGACGGCTTCCTCTCCGCGTTGGCGCTCTCGATTCAGTTCTTCAAGCCGGCCGGCCGTCTGCCGCGCCATGTCTGGAGAAGCATCTGTGAAAAGCGTAATAACGTCCCGAGCGTCACCCATACGCCCGGCGGCGTTCAGGCGCGGCGCCAGTCGGAAAGCAACATCACGCGAAGTCACCGCCCTGCCGGCAAGTCCTGCTTCTTGCAAGAGCGCGCAGAGACCTGCCCGCCCCGGTGCAATTCCGGCGGCGGCAGCGCCGGAATCAGCCAGGCCCATCAGGCCGAAGCGCGCGATGATTCGATTTTCTCCGAGCAAAGGCGCGACGTCAGCGATAGAACCGATAGCAACGATCTTCAGGTAGGATTTGAGCGCTCGCTCCGAGAGTCTTTCGCCAAGCAAGGCTTGGACCAGCTTGAAGGCTACGCCCACGCCGGCAAGGTTCTTGTCGGGGTAGTTACAGCCGGTCCGTCGCGGATTCAAGATGGCGAAGGCTTCAGGCAACTGAGGACCGGGCAGGTGATGATCGGTGACGATGCAGTCGATTCCCAGCGCATGAGCGCGGCTCAGCGCTTCATGCTCGCGGATTCCAGTATCCACACTGATGATCAGGGTGTAGCCTTCTTGCGCCGCCCGCTCAATCACCCCGGTACGCATCCCATATCCGTCCGTAAAACGGTTAGGAATATGAGGCTCGACGTGCGCTCCCAGAGAACGAAGCGCGGTAAGCAGGACCACGGACGCCATCGTCCCATCCACGTCGTAGTCGCCATAAATCAGGATTTTTTCGCTTGAGGCAAGCGCCTGGTGGATGCGGTTAACCGCATCCCGCATGTCTCGCATTAAGAAGGGATCGTGCAGATGTTCTAGGCTAGGATCGAGAAACCGGCTGGCCTCGGTGGGGTCTTCCAGGCCCCGCAAGACGAGCAGCCGGGCCAGGAGAGGCGGAATCTTGAGGTCGCGGGCAAAATCGCGGACGGTGGCGTCATGAACTTCAGGGATGATCCAGCGCATGGATCCTTGCTGGCTTCATGGCGAAGGAGACATTCTTGCCGGCAGAGTGTTAAATGTAACTAAAAACCGCGCATCCAGAATCGCCCGGATGCGGCCATCCCACATAAGGCGAATGAAGCCCTCATCAGCATGCATGCAGCGCAGAGTGGACAGATGCAGACGCTATTGCGCGCCGTCGCCGCGGACCTTGATGGCGCGTAGGCCCTTGTTGCCCCGCTCGATCTCAAACTCAACCTTTTCACCTTCTCGCAACCCGTCATAATCCAGGCCTTGCAAGGCGCTACGGTGAAAAAACACTTCCTGACCGTCTTCGGCGCGAATGAAACCGAAGCCACGGTCCCGGATCAACCTTTTGATAGTACCCGTCATGTGAGCCTCACTCGCATAA
>JBOGJZ010000181.1:0-9790 GCA_050745645.1 Terriglobia bacterium
GGCGGGGGGCCGATCTACCTAGCAGGCTCTCAACTTGACGCTGGGCCTCAGCGCGGAGCGGCCTCCCCGAAACCTCGAATACCCATCGGAGACTGTTTTCTAACATCGCTGGGTAAGATACAAGCGCAGACTTTCGTTCTTTGAGAAAGTCTGCGGCTTTTAATTCTGAGATCTACAAATAAGCCGCAGAGTTTCCAAAATCAGGAAACTCTGCTACCCCGCCAGCACTTTACTCAGGTGTGGGCGGCAAGGAAGCATCAGGGCTAAGTTTAAGAGTGACGAATAGACCAACGGGAGCGAGAAGAAGCGTGACGTGTGCGCTGCTTTTCGCTCTCTTTGCTTTTAGTGGCGCTGCGGCGGCAGACCAAATAGGGTCAGCCCCGAAGACTCCACCGGCGTTAGAGCAATACCGGGCGGGACTGGCTGCCCTTCAAAAAGGAGACGCGGCAACGGCTGAAACTGACTTTCACGAGAGCCTGCGTCTCGACCCCAAACAACCTGCTCCCCGCCTCGCTCTTGCCGGGATCGCTCTCCACCAAGGGCAATTGCAGCAAGCGCAGAGGCTTCTGGAGCAGGCCTTGGCCGTCGCCCCCGGCGATGCCCAAGTGCAGGCTGCGTGGGGCGCCTACCTGTTCCACGCGGCGAAGCAATACACCCGAGCCGCGCAAGCTTTTGCTACCGCTGCAAATTTAGACCCTCGGTCAGTTCCCTATCAAGTCGAGCTGGGCGATGTTTATATGAAAGGTCTTCATCAGCCCAAACTCGCCATTGAACACTACCAGGCTGCAATTCACATCGATCCGCAAAACCCGGCAGCGCATTTTGCGCTGGCAAACACGCTTGCAGCGATAGGGAACTTGAAAGGCGCTGAGGCCGAATACGGCAAAGCAAGCCAGTTGGCTCCCCGCAGTCCCATTCCTCACATGGCGCTCGGAGACGCTTACGCCGTCCAGGGAGACCATGCAGGCGCGCTGAAGGAATACAACGCCGCGCTGCAACTTTCGCCGAAGCTTGCCGCTGCGTACTTAAAAATCGGCATGATCGACGAGCTCGATCAGCGCGCAAATAGCGCCATGCGCGCCTACCAAACCGCGGTGAGCCTGGATCCCAAGATGGCGGTTGCGTATAACAACCTGGCATTTTTAGCCATCGAGCAGAAGGTTGACGCGGATCAAGCCCTTAGCTGGGCTCAAAAGGCGGCTCAGCTTGCGCCCAAAAGTCCGCAGGTCTTAGATACGTTAGGATGGGTGTATCATTCCCGGAACGAAACCAGCCAGGCGCTTGCCGCTTTGAAACAGGCTTCTGCGCTTGCGCCGCGCGATCCGCAGATACTCTATCATCTCGGCGTAGTCTATACGAGCGCCCAACAGCCGCAGCAGGCCGCCGCAGCCTTTAACAAGGCCCTCGCGCTCAAGATCAATTTTCCCGAGATGGGCGACGCAAGGTCGCGGCTGGCTGCCCTGAATCCATCCCGCTGAATAAACCTCTTACCTCCGGCCACATCGAGCTAGTGGGATGCTGCAGGTGATGTCATCCTGAGCCGATTCGCTCCTATTCGAATCGCTCTGAGCGAAGCGAAGAGGCTCACGATAAACTCCGCGAAGGATCTGCTTGTAAGGCGTGAGAAAAACAGATTCTTCGCTGCGCTCAGAATGACACGCGAAGGGCTCAGAATGACACCATGAGGAATTCCAGCCCCAGCCTAAATGTTATGTTTGGCCGAAAATTGGTATTGCAATTACGGGCGAAGGTCGCAATGTGCAAACGCGACAGAATCTCATCAAGGCAAAAAACCTCTCGCTAAGGCGCAAAGCCAGATCAAGCCAACAAATGGGGACTTCCTTGGCGTCTTTGCGAGATGCAGTTGTTTTTTGCCATCAAGGCCGCGATGCGACCTGCACCCGCAACACACAAGACGCTTGCGAAGCTGACCCCACGTCCCAGACCGCCATAATGGCGGAGCCTTGATAGACGCGTTCAAAGCCGGACTCGGATTGGGAAACAGTTTCAATCGGAACCACCCACCACGCGGCTGCGCCCGGCGCTTCCAACGCGATCTCCACGTGTTGCCGTTCATCAACCAGCGCGAGGCGCGATTCTGTGAACTCGCCCCGGAATCCGAGGGGATGGCGACTCTTGCCGCTCACAAAGTAGCGGTCCGGGCTGTTGGGCGCGAGCAGGTTAAACACCATTTCCGCGCCAAAGCTCAATGGCTCAGCTTCGCCGAAAATAGCTCCAGATAAGGCCGTCTCACAGGTAATCGTGCAGGCTAAATCATCCGCGTGAGTGTTAAACGTCTTCACCGCTCGCACTATTCTTTTCTCTCTAACGCCGATTTCAGCGGACTTTCGCAACTGAACCGATCCGGTATATTGCACGAGATCCGCCACCTCCCATGCGCCGCCGGCAAATTCGCCGCATTCGTCAAGTTGGAGCGAATCGAAATCCTGCCATTCCTTGCCGCCCGCGAACAAGTAAGACCGGAACGAATGCCGCATATAGCGGTCATAACGGAGCGCCGCGCGCAGATTGCCATCCCCGTCCGGCAGGCGGTCGTGAATCGAGGCGAGCGGAATCACTGACGGCGCGTGATTGCCTTCTTGCTGTATCCGGCGGTGGTAGGCTTCCGGCCTTCGCGCCAGCGAATTGATGATGTCGATGGCCGCCGGTTTGAAGCGCAGGCTGGAGACCGTGCCGCCATCAGCGGGTCGCGCAACGAAACTGACGCAACCGTGATCGAGCAGGATCTCATCGCGGCCATCTATGTCAAAATCCTCGGTGCATAGGCTGATGCCGGAGCTTCCCTTAGCGCGCTCGAGGCCGTCCATGATTTGCTCTGCGCGGATCAGGCGGCTGAGCACGCCGCTACGCAAGTGCGGCGCGTAGAGCCCCCCGAAGATGCCGTGCCAATAGGCGTCATTGCATTGCGCGGCGAGCAAATGATCGAGCGCCTCATCGAGCACGCGGCAATTCGCCGTTCCGGGGGCGGCCTGGCGAAGTCCTTCCAGCCGTCGGCCGGCGCGAAGCGCCAACTTCTGCATCTGATTAGACTCCGGATATTTCACCAGAAAGTTCCGCCACTGTCCGCCGCGCAGAAACCGGCGAAAACGGCCGCCGTCCGGCATGAGCCGCGTCTCTTCGATGCATTCTTCGATCTCGATTATCGCTTCCGCCGGCAGGGCCCACGTCATCATCTCCGGGTAGGAAGCCGCCGGCAAATAAACCCGGCCGGCGGGAGTGTGCTTCTCCAGATAGTCAGACAACGTGACGGCTTCCAGCCAATCCGCGGAGCCCTCAAGAGCCGCGAAGAATCGCTCAAGCCAGCCGCCGGCGTAGCAGTGCTTGTAGGTTCCGGGCCAAACGCCGAACTTTTCGCAGTCGTCGCCCACCGCAAAGAGCGAGGAGGACCGGTCGAGGCCGTCACGCAGAATGGAGAGCGTCTCCTCAGGCTCGCGAAATGGAATCGTATAGCGCAGCGATTGAAGGCTGGGCACAAGAATCAGGCGCGCGCCTGATTCTTCGGTCAAATACGCCTGGCGCAGCGCCGGGAGCGAGAGTCCGGCAGCCAGGAAATGGGTGTCATCCAGGACCGCGTATTGGGCGCCGGCTTCGGCCAGCGGGGAAATCAGGCCTTGCTCCCAAACCCGCTCTGTCACCCACACTCCGCGAGCTTGCACTCCAAAACGATCATAAAGAAACTCCGCTTGGCGGCGGATCTGAGTGACCTTGTCGGGGTCTGCGATGGCGACTAGAATCGGTTCGTAAAATCCTCCGCCGACGTGCTCAATCTGGCCGCGTCTGGTGAGGTCACGCAACTGATCGATGAAATCCGGGTGATGCGCTTCCAGCCACAGGAGCAAACTCCCGGAATAATGAAGGCTGAGGCGGATTTTAGGGTGGCGAGTAAGCACGTCGAGGAAGGGACGGTAGGATTTCTGAAATGCATCCTCAATCACATGCTCAAAATTGCCGACTGGCTGGTGGGAGTGAATCAGGATGCTGAGAGAAACCTTAGCCGGCATGGTTCACCTGCGGGTCTGCTGGATAGATCACTGAGTTGGCCGGCGCGCCTGCATTGAAAATTTGGGTCAACCCCTCACCCGGCTCGCGACGGGATTTGTAGCGCAGGGTCCGCTCTTTAACCCCTTCGCTATGCCCAGGGCAGGCTCTGCGGTTTGTACGCGCCCCCGCGAAAAGCCGCAGCGTTACAAGGCGAACGCTGCGCTACAAACCCATTCGTCGTAGCGCAGGATCCGCCTTTAGATCCTGCGGTTGTTTGTTGAAAAAACAAAAGACCACAGAGTAAAACCAACTTTGCGTTACCTCGCTACAGTGAGGATAATTCCCATATGGACAATAATTCTACCTCATTGAAAGCATTGGTCGGGGCGCCCGGATTCGAACCGGGGACCTCTTGCGCCCAAGGCAAGCGCGCTACCAGGCTGCGCCACGCCCCGACGAGCATCGATTCATTCTGCCAAGCTTCTCCTCGACTGTCCATATTGAAAAATACCAGGCGGCGATCCAGTTGAATGGCAGCGGCGAGTTCATCTCGCCAAATGGCCGCCAAATGACGATGGGCGGGATCGTCCACTGGCTGTAAAATGAAAAGCAGGGGCAGATAGAACAATAAGGAGGACGGTGATGGACAGCGGAACGATGACAGCCCTCAAGGCGCATGCTTTCCTGATAGACGGTGAATGGCGAACAGACGGAGATGCTGAGGAGATCACGTCGCCCTACGATCGCAAAGTCGTGGGCGTTGTGGCGTGCGCCCGCGCGGAGCATCTCCAACAGGCCATCGAGGCGGCCACTCGAGCATTCATGGTAACGCGAGCTTTGCCATCGCACCAACGGCAGCGAGTGCTGCGGGAAGTCTCACGGCTCATCGAGCGGCATAGCGAAGAGCTTGCCCGCACTATCGCGCTCGAAGCAGGCAAACCTCTCAAGGCGGCGCGAACGGAGGTGGCTCGTGCAGTCGGCACCTTCTCAGTGGCGGCAGAGGAAGCGGTGCGAATCGAAGGCGAATGGCTGCCGATGGATTTAATCCCGTCTACAGAGGGCCGCTGGGCGATGGTGCGGCGCTTTCCGATAGGCCCTATTGCCGCGATTACTCCTTTCAATTTCCCGCTGAACCTCGTAGCCCACAAATGGGCGCCTGCCATCGCCGCCGGCTGCACGGTAGTGCATAAACCCGCGCCTCAGACGCCGCTTTCGGCTTTGCGGCTCGCGGAATTTGTGCAGGAAGCCGGATGGCCCGCCGGCGGCCTAAACGTGCTCCCGCTGTCCAATGCGGATGCCGAGCCGCTGATTACGGATGACCGTCTAAAACTGCTCAGCTTTACCGGCAGCGCGCGTGTGGGATGGGAACTGAAAGCCAAGGCACGGAAGAAGCATGTCATGCTTGAGCTTGGCGGCAACGCCGGAGTCATCATTCACCGCGATGCGGATATAGAGGACGCCGCAACGCGCTCGGTGGCCGGAGGATATTCATATGCCGGCCAGACGTGCATCTCCGTGCAGCGCATTTTCGCGCATCGTGACGTCTATTTCCCATTCCTGGACGCCTTCGTGCCGCGCGTGCGCAAGTTGAAGACTGGTGATCCGCTCGAGGAATCGACGGACATCGGTCCGTTAATTCGTGAGTCCGACGCTGAGCGAGCGGCCAACTGGGTAGATGAGGCTGTGCGCGGCGGCGCGCGCATGCTGTGTGGAGGCGCTCGCAAAGGTCCTTTCCTGGAGCCGGTTGTGCTCACCGGAACCCGGCCTGAAATGCGTGTGAATTGCGAAGAGGTATTCGCACCGGTGGTGACGGTTGAGCCGTATGATGACTTTTCGGACGCCATCAAACAGGTCAACGCTTCACCTTACGGTCTGCAGGCGGGACTATTTACTCAAGACGCGCGCCTGATCTTCCAGGCATACAACGAACTCGAAGTGGGCGGCGTGATGGTAAACGAAACCCCAACCTTCCGCGTGGATTCTATGCCTTACGGCGGCATTAAGGATTCCGGTATGGGGCGAGAAGGGCTTCGTTACGCCATCGAGGATATGACGGAACGCAAAGTTCTGATGTGGCGCACCACGTGATTCAAAAAACATTGAGTATTGAAGCGAAAAATCTGCTCTTTGCCTGCTCCCCAAGCAGTCGCCTCGCGGAGTTTGCCTGAGCCCACAGGGATTCTTCGCTGCGCTCAGAATGACACGCGAAGAGCCTGCCCTGAGCGAAGCGAAGGGGCTAAGCATGACATGGCCCTTGCTTGCAGCCACAAGGAGCAATGCGTTATCCACATGGGGTTGCGTGGTCATTCCCGCGAAGGGAGAAATCCAAAAATCCTGAAGCACGTGCAGGCCGCGCTGAGGGAATGTTTTAGATGTCTTGATGTCGGTTCCTATTCAAAATTCGCAGGTTGAGCGGCGCGAGTCCGGCCCCCTGGTGGAATACCACGGCGCGCTGTTACTCCAGTCTTATTCTGATCCGCTCGCTGAGCATCAGGCGGTGAGAACGGCAGCGGGCCTGTTCGACGGCTCGTTTCGCGCCCGGTTCACTGCCAGCGGCAGCGACCGCGTCCGCTTTCTGCACGGGATGGTGTCAAATGACATCCGTGGTCTCACGCCAGGGCAGGGAACTTACGCCGCGCTGCTGGATGCGCGTGGTCACATGCTGGCCGACCTTGTTGTCACTTGCACCGAAGACCGCTTCGTGATCGATACCGATGCAGACCTTGTGGAAAAGACGCTCCGGACACTGAACCACTACAACATCGGCGGGCGCACTCCGCTTGAAAAGTTGCGTGATACGGCTTTTTTCCTGCAAGGGCCAAAATCCGGCACGGTGCTGAAGGAGCTTCTGCAAGTTGAGCCACCTGGCCCCGATGAGTTCCGCCATTTGGAAGTCCATCTCGGTGAGCAACCGGTGCGTCTGGTTCGCTGGTCTATTACCGGCGAGGAGGGATATGCGCTTTGGACCGCGGCTGAAGCTGCAGCGGACCTTTCGGCTGGGCTGCTAGCCAGTGGGCGAGGCCACGGACTGATCCCCTGTGGCGTCACGGCTCTCGAAACCTTGCGCATTGAAGCTGGCATTCCCAGGTACGGCGCGGAGCTGGCTGAGGACGTATTGCCGCTCGAGGCCGGTCTTTTAAGCGCGCTCAGCTTCACGAAGGGGTGCTATATCGGACAGGAAATCGTGGAGCGCGCTCGCAGCCGCGGGCGTGTTAACTGGAAAATGGCGGGACTGTTCATTGACGGAGAGAATCCGCCTTCTCCAGGCGAAAAGCTATTGAGCGGTGGAAAAGAGGTTGGAGAGGTGACGAGCGCCTGCGCCGCTCCGTCGCTCGGAAGAGTGATTGCGATGGCGTATGTACGCCGTGAAGCCGCCGAGCCTGGGACGTCGCTCAGTTCAGCTTCCGGTTTGGCTGCGCAAGTCACAGCGCTGCCCTTCTACCGCCGCAACGAAGGCTCTTAAGGGCGGGCCCTGACCCAGGGCAGACGCACCCTTTAGTCGCAACCTACCAGATGCTCTGTTGAGCGCCGTCATGGTTGCATATACGAGACTCCATGGCCGGGAATGCGATTTCCGTTGGATTCCCGTTTCCGCGGGAATGACTAACCCTCTCTTCTAAAGCATCACCGCCGCCCACTGCTGGGCGTGGCGCGGTTTCCGCTGCGCGCCGCGCCGCCTCCTCCCTGATAGACCGCCGGGCTGACGCCAGAAGACGGGCTCGCCGGGGCGGAAGCGCCTACACTAACGGGAGCTGCGTTGAAGCCGCCTGCCGGTGCGATGCTGCCTCTGTTAACAGCCTGAATTCTTCCACCTTCAAGTCTTGCCGCCGGTCGCGAAAACGTGTCGCTCCGGTGTTCAAGAAACACCGGATGTGTGGCGGATGAACCGGCAAAACGAGCGTTGATTCTGCTTTCGCTTCGGGCTTCGCCTGGCGCCGCGACGGCCTGAAATGATGAGGACCCGATTCGAGTGAAAGCCGTATAATGGCCGCCCAGAGTGTTGCCGAGCCGGGCGTGCATCGGTCCGGTTGCACTGCCTCCGAAGGTTCGGGTGAAGAATGACTGGTGTGCTGCGTTCTGTACTTGAGCGGCGCGTGGACTAGCGGCCTCACCCATCAGGACAACTCTCGGAGCCGCTGCATGAGTTGCGGTAAAGGCCCCCGCACTTTGCAACTGCGCATTGCGCACGTTGATCTTCGCCGGAGAGGCGGCTCCGGTTCCTGCGGCTGCCACCGCTCCCGATACAACAGTGCTCCGGCTGACTGGCGCGCCTGGGAGCATCGCAAGAGCACTAGGGCGAGCGTCAGGTAGAGGGACGTGAATTAACTCTGCTTGATTCACATGAATTCGCGTGTTTATGTCCACCGGAACGCCCTTCTGAAGCGTGCCGGCTCTCACCGCATTGATGCAGGCCGCTGTGGAACAAACTGGCGCGCCGTTAGGTCCGAGCGCCGCCCATCCGACGTATCCGGCGCCGCGATACCACGCAACAGAGGCGGGATTCCATACAGACATATTCCCCGGCGTCCAGAAGTAGCCGAATCCAGGGCTGTAATTCCAGTAGCCGTAATGGAACGGAAGCCAGCCCCACGGCTCCGAGGAAATCCATGTATATCCCGAGCCAGGATACCAACTCCATTGCCCCACAGAAAATGGCGTCCAACCCATCGGCGCAAACGGCGCCCATCCGTAGCCATAGCCGGGGAAAAAGCCCCATTCTCCATACGTGTCAAGATCACTCCATCCATACAGTGTAGAGTTTGCACTAACCGGACTGTCGTTGAATGCCATCTCGACCTGGCGGTCGCGCTTTTCGACCCAGCTATCCCACGAGTCCTTCTGGATGCCGTGGCTGATGTTGAAGGCGGTAAGAGTCTGAGGATCGGTCTCAAGCGTCTTGTCTTTCGTCAGCTTCACAGATTGCTTTGAGTCCTTCACCTCGACCGAGCCGTTGAATACCTGCACGCGCAGCCGCCCTTGAGTGAGGTCGGTGCGAAACTCCGCCTTGCCGTGCGGGCTAATTACCTCGTTTGCAGCCTCCACGGCATACACGTCGCCATGCCGCGGAATCAGATGGAAGGTGCCGTAACCCTGAGCAAATGTCAGATCGTTAATCTTGTTCCCTTTAGAATCTAAAGCCAGCGTAGTAAAGTCCAACTGGGAAAGCTGCCCAAGGCGCGCCGTAGAGCCGTTCTCGAACTCCACTTCAGCAAAGCTATGGTCTGAGGTTGAAACTGAGAAGCCTTGCTCAATGGGAGTGTTGACTGAGGCCTTCGCCCATTCCTGAACACCCGGCCGTTTTACTAGGACCGTTCCATCTACAAAGCTCAGCCGGACGATGCGCACATGTGAAAATCCCTTTCGCTGAGCCTGCGCTTGGAGCGAGCCTGCTCCCACAAGCAACGCGACTGCCAGAAGTAAACTGAGGCTACCGAATCTCCCTTTCATGGAAATCCTCCTTCCACCGAGACCGGTAAATGGCGGCGCCGTGATTTGATCTATATCTTACTCCTAACAGATGCTAGCCGCGACCCGAAAGTTGTCGAGCGGGTGAATAGGGATGGTGAACTTCCGAATGATGAAAACACAACCTGGTGTCCCGGCTTATAAGTTCATTGCATAAGTCCGAATGTCATTCCGAGCCCAGGAATCTGCTCGTCGCCTTCCTTGCGCCCCGACGCGCCCCGGCGCTGCCACAGGATCCGAATCCGGGATAGGGCTGCTATTCTCGGCCTGCTCCTTACTGATTCCAAAGCGTTTTCTCGCTTCGGTCCCCCTCCACCCCTGG
>JBOGJZ010000182.1:0-10480 GCA_050745645.1 Terriglobia bacterium
TCGTCTGGAACCGCGCGAACGGCCATTGCGACTGGTATGACACGGTTGCGAACGAAGTAGGCGGCAGCGACATTTCCGGGGTTCAGCATACGGTAGGATTTTACGGCTTCCCGACCCCGTTATCGATGACTGCGCCGTCGGTGGGCGGCAGCGGCGGGAGCTTTACAACCGGAGCCGCCTACTGCTTTGACGAGACAATCGTTACTCGAACCGAAGTCAAGCCGGGCAATTTCGGCGAGGAGACGACGCCCGGCTCCACGCAATGCACCGCCGCGCTGACGGCTGGCGAAGAGATCACGCTGAGCCGCCCTCCACGTGGCTCGGATTCTATTTCCCAGGATTACGTTTACATCGATTCGGGTGCGGGCGGAGTCCCGAACGGCTGGAACGTTTATGGGTGCCAGGAGGTTGCCGTAGGAACGCCGTGCGCGCCGAACGCGATCCAGAACACGTCAAACGAGATTTCGTGGGCGTCAGGGAACACAACCCTGGTGTCCTTCGCAAGCGGTGGAGCGGCGCCGCCGGCGACGAATGTGGCCGGCTATATGATCCATCAAGGCCGGATCGCCCCAGCTGGAAACTTTGTATACTTTACCGGCGGCGGAGGGGATGAGCTGGGCGGCGCCGCCAATACGGTGTTTGCCTGGATTCTAAACACTGAAACGGGGTGGGCTGCGAATACGGCCTACGTTGCCGGAAACGTTATTAAAGATTCCAATGGCCACCTGGAAACCGCCCAAGACGCCTTCACTTCAGGAAGCAGCGCTCCTGCGTGGAGCGCGACCACCGGCGGAACAACAATCGACAACGGCGGAACGTGGATGATGAGCCAGGGGGCTACCAACGCCGTCAACCTTTCCTATCTAGGCGGACATACCGTGCCCGCAGGTGGATTTGTGATATTCAACAATGGCGGCAGCACGGATCCGGGAGGCTGGAACACGGATTTTGAGCAAATCCCGTTGCTGGGCGCGACAGTTCCTGCACCTCACGGCGGCAACTATGCCGGCTCGCGGCCTGTTCCGGGCTTTTCCGCTGCGGGCGATCTGCACCCGTCGATTGGAACCGATTACGGAGGCGCTGACAAGGTTCCGTTTTGCGCGTCTTCTGATGCGCGGGGCAGCACCTCGATTGCAATGGGCGGCGGAACGTTTCCGGCTCCTAATGGAACCACGATTCGCTGGCCGAATTCAGGCTTTAATCCCGATTGGGGCGTGGGCGCGCCTGGTTTTGGGGAAATCATGTGCTTTGCAATGGACGGCTCCGGCAAGGAGTGGCGCTTTGGCCACACGCGGTCATCCTTTGCAGGGGATAACAAATCAAGCCCTGCCGCTGGAAACTGGTTCGCAAGTTACGTGCTGGGCGATGTGTCGCGCGATGGAAACTTGATGATTTTCACCTCAAGCTGGGCTTGGGACCTGGGAACTGCGAACTATTGGAGTTGGGCGCCGAATATCTCCTATACGAGCGGCACGGTCATCAACGATTCCAACGGGAACCTTGAGACGGCGGGAAGCAACTTTACCTCCGGCGCCGTTGAGCCGAACTGGTCAAAGAGCGTTGGCGGAACGACACCTGATAACGGCGGAACGTGGACCATGAAATTCGGCTGCCCTACCGTCGCCGCCTGCCGCTGGGACGTGTTTGTGATGGAGCTTAAATGACGGGTGATGACAGAGCGGCGGGTTTATGGAGGAAGCGATGGCGCAACAAGATTACGCGACGGTGAATGGAACCAAAGTGCATCGCAGCGATTTTGCCTACGCGCCGGCGGGGTCGGAGCCAAGCGAGTGGAAGCTGCCGATCCATGACGCAAACCATGTACGCAACGCATTGGCGCGCTTCAACCAAACTGAATTGCCGGAGGGCGCAAAGGCGGCTGCGCTGGCGAAGATCAAGCGCGCTGCCGCGAAATTTGGAATCGACGTGAAAGAGAAGTCGGCGGAGCACGGCATCCCGGTGCTGCTGCAGGATCTGGGCGCGCCGGTAGCCACGCCCGAAGGCGTGACGGCCCATGCGGCGGCCGCGCAGTTGCGGGAGATTGCAGTCGCGGTGCCGGGATCCTGGGTGAAGGGCGATCATCGCTTCTCAATCTCGAAAGAAGACCTCGACGACATGGCGCGGAATTTCGAGAAGCGCAAGAACGACATGATCGTGATCGACTACGAGCACGCCAGCGAGCAGCCGGAAGTGGCGAAAGGCGGCCCGGTGCCCGGCGCAGGATGGATTCACGGGCTGAGCGCGAATGGCAAGCTCACGGCGCTCGTTGAGTGGACGCCGCAGGCCGAAGAGATGCTGCGCACCGGGCAGTACCGCTTCTTTTCGCCCGCCATCGACTGGGGCGCAACCGACAAAGAAACCGGCAAGCCGCAAGGAGCCACCCTGACGAGCGGCGCGCTGACCAATCATCCCATTTTAGAAGAGCTCCCGCCGATCATGTTGAGCGACGGCGTTGTAATCGAAGCAGTCTATAACCGCCTGACGAATGGTGCTCAGGCAGCGCCGTTACGGCTACACGAAGGAGAAACAACTATGAAGAAACTCAACTTGCGACCCATACCCGAAGGTGAAGAAGGCTCCGGCCACCATGCTGTCGTGGACCGAGAGACAGGAGAGACTGTTGGTTTAATTCCCCACGGTGAGCTTACAGAATACGTTGCCAATCATTTGGGAGTGAACCCCGACGCCGAGCAAGACGAGGACGAAGACACGACAGCCCGGCGGAGTGAAGCTCAAACTCTCAGAATGGAGGCCCACGAAGCCCAGCGCCGCACTTTCTTCCTGAGCGAGGCAGTGCGCAAAGGCAAGATTGACAACCAGCGGGCTAGCGCTCTGGCGGATGCCGGGAAGATTACGCTGACTGACTATATCCGCGCCCAGGAGGCCGAGAAACTGCTTGAATCGGCAGTAACAGCCGGAAAGATACTGCCTCGAGATCGTGGATTTTTCTTCCGTGACGCCCTCGATCGCCCGAAAGAATTCCTCGAATTTATCAGAGGAGCCTCTCCGGTGGTGCGGTGGGGAGCAAACGGCATTGGTTCAGCAGAGGTTCTGCAGGTAGACGAGGAAATTGATTTGGGCGTAAAGAGACTGATGAGCGAAAAGGGGTTCGACTACGCCAAAGCGTTAAGGCAATTTCTAGCTGCTCATCCAGGACTCGGAGAGCAGTACCGCCGCAAGCATACTTATCCCACTGCGGCTGAGGCGCCGTCGCAATAGTCAGGCGCTGAACCCTGAGTGACACACGCAGCGATGGACAAGCCTCGGCACTAGAGCACGGGACTCATCCTTGGAGGAAACGATGGCAGGAATTAATGGACTTACTGTTGCATTTAGGGCGCAACAAAACCAGCGCGTTTACAAGTTTACCGCGCTCGTGAAAGACACAGCAGACACGACCCAAAATCAGCAGTACGCTGGGCTGCCCGCAGCTGCAAATGCGGCGGGAGTTTTGGGAATCTCTGTCGAGCACTTCGTCGAGCCTAACTATTTTATCGCCCAGGGGACCGATCCCACCACGATTACCGGAACGGCGCCCGTGCTCTACAACCTCAAAGGGCGCGGAATTACGCTACAGGTAAACGGCATTGCGCGCTGCATCGCGGCGGGTGCAGTGAGCCAGGGCGACCAAGTTGTGATCGCGGATGTCTATGGCCGAGTCAACAACCTGGCCAACTTGAGCATCGCCGCGGGCACGAAGATCTATCCGGTGGGCATCGCGCAAAACAGCACGCAAAATGCGAACGACATCGTTGAGGTTGTGCTGAACTTTGCGCCATCGCATGCGTAAAGATTTCAAATTTGAGATTTCAAATCTCAAATCTCAATAACGCGGCCCAGGTGATCCGATGGGGCATCCCCTGGATCTGGGTGTAGCGCGGCGGCTCGTGACGGCGAGCGGACGCGTGAGGGCTTCAATCTCCATGCGCGCCATGGAGACCGTCTGTAGCGGCGCTCGAAGTCTGTCCCGCAGGGCGGGAGGAGCGCCGACTCAACCGGCGGTCATAGACCGCCGCTACAGGAGGAAACATGGCGGATATTTCACTTCAGTATCTCGACCAACCGCTCAACAACGTGAGCGTTGGTTACGTTAATGACGACTATTTCGCGGAGAAGCTATTGCCGGTGGCGCCCGTAAAGCAGCGCAGCGGCCGCTATTGGGTGTTCGGCAAGGAGAAGTTCCATCGCTATGAGACGATCCGCGAGCCGAAGGCCGAGTCGCGGGAAATCGCTCCCTGGGCGTTGTCCAACAGCCCGTACTTCTGCAACGATCACTCGCTCAAAGATTCGATTTCGGACGAAGAGCGGTCCGGGTCGGAGATTGCCGACGCAGAGGTTGCTACGGTGCAAAACCTGACCGACGCCATCTTATTGGACCTTGAGATTCGAGCCATGAATCTGATTATGGGAGCTGGAAGCCCGATTCCGAGCATGACGCTCGCGGGAACATCACAGTGGTCGGATTACGTCAATTCGGATCCGATCGCGGCGGTTGAGTCGCAAAAGACCACGATCAAGAAGGCAATTGCGAAAACGCCGAACACGCTGGCGGTGAGCTATCCGGTCTACGCGACGCTGCGCCAGCATCCTAAAATTATCGATCGCTTCAAATACACGCAGGTGGGCATCCTTCAGGCGGATCACCTAAAAAGCGTATTTGACGTGGATAATTTCTGGGTGCTCGGCGCCGAGTATGACACGGCGACCGAGGGTCAGCCGCCCGCGCTGGACTTCGTTTGGGGCAAAACCGCCGTCCTGGCTTATGTTCCCGCTTCACCGCAGAGGCTACAGCCATCTCTGGGCTACACGTTCCGCTGGCTGTTTGGCGCCCCGGATCTCGGTGGAACGCTCACTAAGCGGTACCGGGTTGAATCAAAGACGTGCGACGTGGTCGAAGTCCATCGCTATTATGATATCCAAATTGTCGCACCGCAAGCGGCGTTAACGTTTCTTGCGGCTACGGCGTAAGACGATTACCACATTGAGTCATTGGTTCATCGGATCATTGAACCAATGAAAAAATGAATCAATGATTCAATGGCTTCAGCGAGGAGGTTCTATGGCGCAGTACGAAGTTTTGAGGCCTATTGAACTCAACGGCAAACTCTATTTACGCGTAAACGACGCGGTCCTAGAAAAGGTAAAAAGCTGTGGAAACGGACGGGATATTTCTGTCGATGTGGGCGGCGTGATCGAGCTCAGCGAGAGCCAGGCGGCCGAGCTGATCCTCGGACAGGTCGAGCCGGTGAAGGTGATCTCGCCGAAGACAAAAGACGGCAGGAAGTGATTGAACCATTGCGCCATTGAGTCATTGATTCAATGAACCAATGAACAAATGAACCAATGGAGGGTTTATGGCGATAAATGTGATTCCAAACTATGAATACCTCAGCCAGACGTTAGAAGGCGCTTACATTCGCAAAGCGACTCTGACGGTGACCGGGCTGACCCCCAACGCGGGAAATATCGTTCCTCATGGTTTGCCTGCGATTCCCATGAGCGTATTGATTGAACCAACTTCAGCGGGAGGTTTCCACGAGACAAGCCCGGCAGACGCGACGAACGTCTATATCACAGCGGACGGCGCAGGCACGGCCTGCAATCTGAACGTGGAGTACTAAGCGATTGGTTCATTGAATCGATAAATCATTGAGTCAATGGCCCAATTTGAACGGAGCGAGAAATGTCTTACACCACCATCGCCAACGTCGCTGGCACGTTTCCCGCCTTCGCGCGCGGCACAGTGCAGCAAAAACCCGCCGACCCGTTGATTCGGACTTATATAGACGACGCGGCTGGCGACCTCAACGCGATCCTTCAAAGGCGCTTCAGCGAGGTGATTAAGGAGCAGTATGGCGGAAATTTTGCCGCGTTCCAGGCGGCGCTGACCCCCGACGCGCTTAATGTGCTTGAGAGGATCAACCGCTACGGCGCGGCGGCACAACTGGGTGAAACTCTGGCAAGTTACGGAGTGGCGGCGGCGGAACGTTTAGCCCAGGAATTCAAGGACGAGTATAACAGGCTCATCGCTGAGCTGAACGGAAACGCTGACAAAGGGGGGTCGATGGCAGGAGGTGGCCTTTATGACCATCTATTTGACTCACAGTCTGCGACCCCGTCGCCACGCCCCGCGTTGGAAGGCATTGCCGGTGGGGATCAACCTAAAGGCCAAGTTCCTAGAGACGTTGGAACGAGCAACTTTTTTGGCAAGTTTCAAAAGCTCTGAAGCCAGGAGAGGCAGGCGCCAGGTTTCAGTCTTGACACCTGGCGCTTAGCGCCGATTTTATGTACGCACCCGCATGGAACGCTACATTTTCTAAGCCTCTCTTGAACCAGATTATCGCGCTGGTGCAACGCGACCAGGCCGCAGCAATCGCGATTGTTAACCCAGGACTTGAGCCTATCAATGAATATCATAAGGGTCTCGGGAGGCGCCAGGCGCTACCGTGGCTCACCATCTTAGCGGACAAGACTGAGTTCGATCCGGGGTCGCCGTTAACCAGATCCTGGCGCTCCCTGCTGACCTTGGCTCTCGACGTGGGACAGTTTGATCAGGAAATGGCTCAAGATAACGCTCAGGATTATGCTCGCATGCTGGACATGATTGTGACAACGGCTAGCGGTGCTGACTGGATTACACCGCTTCCGATTCAGCACGAGACTGTGCCTGGCGGAGTAACTTCTCCGCTCGAGCCGGGCAGCGTCAAAGCAGTTTTCGTTGAGTCCCATCGCTACGGCCTTGTTTCGCAGGCGAGCGTTCAGGAGCCGGTTTTGCGAGTAACGTTGACTGTTGAATTTCAGATCCAAGAAACTTGAGCACGCTCGCTTATTGGGCCAAGCCGCTTGGCGCGCAAACTCGTTGACGGGGGAAACATGAGCGCAACTGTTGATCAGAGCAAAATTCACCAAGGACCCGGAAGCCTTTGGCTAGGTTGCGCCGTTCCTGTCACTGGCTCGCGCCTGATGATCGATTCCGGCGGCAGCCCAATTGCCCCGAGCGTCAATCCTCCCCTCGCGGCCATCCTTTCATCAACTGCGAGTGGCTCGCTCGTCGCCACGACCACGTATGTCGTGCTCACCTACGTTAGCTTGTTCGGAGAAACCGCGCCCTCGCCTGAGTCCAGCCTGGCTGTAGCAGCGGGCAATCTCCTGGTGGTGGCCTCACCTCCGGCGGCGAGCAATGCCATCGCGTACAACGTATACGCGGGCGAAGCCTCAGGAGCTGAGAAACTGCAGAACGCTTCTCCAATACCCTTGGGTCAAAGCTGGGCTGAGCCGCCAACAGGGCTTACTTTAGCAGGATCGGCTCCTCCGGTAATAAGCACAGCGGGGCCTATCTTTGCCGGAGCCGTTTCCGGCGCGACCACCGTGGCCTGGACTCCTAAAATCGAGACCTTGAGCGCCGATCAGGTGACGGCTCCGATCGATGCCCGGATTACCGCAGAAGAGCAATCGATCGAAGCGGAAATCATGGAGACAGATTACGGAAGATTCCGCGCCTATCTCACAAACTCTATCTATGCCGCAGGAACGGATGCCGGTTTACCACCTGGGCTCCAGCGCTATGAGGAACTCTCGTTCGGCGGACTGATGCCTGTGTCCAAGCTTTCTGTTGCGGTCATCTCTCCACGGGTGGACGCTCCAGGCAAGTTCGTAGTTAGCCAGCTCTACCGCGCTTATCAGGCGCAGGCGTTGAGCATGCCCTTCAGCCGGGAAAAGGCCACCACGGTGAAGGTGAAATTCAGCGGCCTGGCTGACTCAACGCGGCCAGCCGGAGATCAGGTCGGGAAGATTTACCGGCAGCCATGAGGGGACATTGGCTGAGGTACCGGACCGTTCAGGCGCAGTTGGGTAGTTGTTGAAAAGGCCGATTCTGTCATGCTGAGCCCTTCGCTCTTATCGTTGTCATTCTGAACCCTTCGCTTGTCATCCTGAGCGGAGCGAAGGATCTCCCATTTCGCTCAGGGTAAACTCCGCGAAGAATCTCAGGGCAGCCTTCGCGAAGCATCTGCTTGTCGCATTGAAAAGGAAAAACTCTGATTCGCCGCTTCGCTGAGAATGACACGCTCCAAGCTTTCCGAGCGTCGTTTTTCAGGCGTCCCATAGGTAAAATCTGGCAACGGAGAAGCAGATTATGAATCCATCTGAAACCGGCCTCGCCCGCCCTCATGATTTCGCGGCCTTCCGGGATTCAGCGGCGAAGGCACAGCGCGTGACTTTACCCAAACTTGGCAAGGCCGTGTTGCTGCGCCGTCCTTCGCCGTTGTGGTTTGTTTTTCATCAATGTCTTCCGCAGACTCTGGCTGCAGAGATCGTCGGCGCCTCCCAAGAGCCTGTCCGGACAGCGGAGGATGTAGCCAAGCTAGCGGATTGGATCACGACTCTTCTTTCGGAAGTTATGGTTGAACCTAGAGTTTCGTTACACCCCGGGCCAGAAGAAATTTCTCCAGATATTATCGCTGATGAAGATCTGAATTTTTTGCTGCGGTGGTCGATGGGCGAGGTCATGACAGAGGATGGCAACTCTTCCTCCGTGTCCGACCTCGCGCCCTTTCGTGGCGAGCGATCATCTCCTGCTTCTGAGTCAGGTAGCTCACACCTGGGGCTGCCGCCCCAGTGATTTGCTTGGTCTAACCCCAAACGAAAGACAAAGCGGCATGGACGTGGCCGCCTTGCAGATCGATATCGCAGCAGCCGTTGTCTTCTGGCGTTCTAGAGAACGCATGACGCAACCGGAGAACGCTGCTCACGAAGAGTGGTGGTGAAAGGCCGTGAATCCGGTTCAAAGCCTGTCCAATGGCGTACACCATGGCGAACTTACTGCGAACGCTTATCGAAATACATAATCGCGGCGGCAGCGCTGGATTATCTCAGAACTTCATGGCGCCCGGCGCTGGTGAGTCGCAGGCTGTGCAGGAGCTTACATCGAGCCTGCAACGGCTCGACCAGCAGGGCGTGAAAACGTACCGCGACCTGTCTCACTCCTCGCAAAGTTGGGGTGTGGCGGCTGAACGAGCAGCCACGCAGGCGCTCGCCCTCATCACCCGGCAGAGCTTGGCCGACCAGCAATCGGCGGCGGCGCACCGGCTTGCAGAACAGTCAAAAAGCGCCTCCACGCTTATGGCGCTTAAACAGCTTTCGGTGATCAAGGCGGTGGAGCAGACTGCGGCTGGTTTCGCGGATCTCGGCTCTTTTAATTTTTGGGGAGCAGCCCAGCACTTCGCCTCCGCCGCTCTTTACGGCACGATTGCGGGAACGCAAATTGCCGCAGCCGCAGGCGCAGGAGGGAGAGATTCCCGGAAGATTTCTGAGCACTATCCTCATAGCCTGGGATCAGAAAGAGGGGCTGGTTTGGGAACCTCCGTATCAGCCTTGTCAGCAGGGGCGGCGGGGGCGGCGCATGGGCCGAGCGGGAATTTAACGGTGGCGATTATGGGTGAGCCGGAAGCAGGCGAGTGGCTCGCTTCGACGCTCAATACCGCCGTCGAGCAGCGCGGCGTGCAACTCACCTCGACACGCTCAACACGCAGCCCGTATGCACAAGGCTAGTGAATTTCATCATTGGTTCATTTTTTCGTTGATTCAATGAATTAATGAGCCCATGGCTCAATGACTCATTCTCATGGTCAATCCGCAAATCATCTATGATCCCGGCACGGGGCCAGTCACGCTGGCGTTCACCTATCCGCCGCGCAACGTCGCCGCCTACAATGCGGTGGCCACGCGGCATGACAATGTGGCTTCAAGCGGCGTGCGCGAGTCGATCCTGGAGCGCATTGATAATTTCCTGGAAATAGAGATGCAGACGGTGCTGCTGGGCGCGGACGTGACAGCGTGGAACGGCTTTATGCAGTACGCGCTGATGGGCGGCCAGTTCGCTTACTATGCCGACAGCTCGCAGAGCGCGTTCACGAACTACTGGCTTGAGCAGACCACTTGGAACGCGGGCTATAAAGCGCCGGGGCTGTACTCATTCAAGATGAAGTTCCGGCAAGTGGTCACCTAATAGACTCCCGCCTACGCGGGAGTGACGGCGGCGGCAATGGACTTCCGCCTACGCGGGAGTGATATCGCGGGGTGGGTCATTCCCGCGCAACCGGGAATCAATGATTCAGGGTAATCAGACCTGGCAAAACGCGCTCGCGCAACTTCAGAAGCAGCCGCTTTACGTGCTGGAAATTCCAGCATTTGGCGTGGTGGTGGCGAGTTTTTCAGCTTCCGCGCTGGGCGTCACCATCGGCGGCTACGGCGTGGAGCTGTACGGAATTGCAGGGTATGGGACGTAGCGCGTGGCTTTAGCCAGGCATGTGCCGCCAGTATGGCGGCGCTACCAAGACAATGCCTTCAATTTCAAAATACTATCCCGGCGATTTTCAGGGCGACATGGCGCAGACGCTGGCGTGGCTCTACTCGCGCCAGAACGTCAACACCGGCAACTGGCAAGCGAACGCACTCGAAACGTCGCTGCCCATAACGCAGA
>JBOGJZ010000183.1:0-2676 GCA_050745645.1 Terriglobia bacterium
TTCATCCGCCGTCTGTGCGCGGCTGGTGGAAAGCCGCCACGGGCCGCGCAGGTCGCGGCCACAATAGATCCCGAAGACGGTGTTCGTGTTGCCTACGTCGATGACAAGCAGCATTATTTCAGCTCCAAAACTTCACCGGCCACGAGCGCCTCCGTCCGGCCATCATCAAACCGCACGCGCAGAGCGCCCGTGACGTCCAGACCGGCCGTGATCCCCACAGCTTCGCTCCCGCCCCGGCGCACCCGCACGCGCTTGCCTTGCGCGAAGCTGGAACTTGCTTCCCAGCGGCGCGCAACGGCCTCGCTTCCCGCCTCGATCAAGAGATCATAGAAAATCTCCATCTGCTTGAGCAGGCTCGCGAGCAGTGCAAGCCGGGAAAAGCGCTTCCCCGTTTCGATCCTCAGCGAGGTCGCTATGAGTGCGAGCTCCGGCGGCAGCTCCTGCTGATTCACGTTGAGGCCGATGCCTGCCACCACGGCATGAACCCGGTCAATTTCGGCGCTCATCTCCGTAAGGATGCCGCCCAGCTTCTTTCCATCCAACAGCAAATCGTTGGGCCACCGAAGATCAGGTTCCATGCCGACCGCCGCCTCAATCGCCCGCTGGACGGCAAGTCCGGCTGCCAGCGTCAGCACAGGCGCCTGCGCCGGAGCAAGCGCAGGCCGGAGAATAATCGAGGCGTATATTCCCGCCGACTTCTCCGAATACCAGGCGCGGCCGAACCTTCCCCGGCCCGCCGTCTGCTCCTCGGCGACTACAACCGTGCCGTGAGCCGCCCCTCGAGCGGCGAGATTCATCGCCTCCGTGTTCGTAGAGCCAACCGTGAAGTAATGAATCACCTTCCGGCCGAGAGAGCAATCGCCCAGTTCTGTTCGCAGCAGGCTCGGCGTGAGAACGTCAGGCAATTTTCGCAGTTGATAGCCACTCGAAGGGTGACCCTGAATGTCAACGCCCAGCGACCGGAGCTTCTCCATCCACGCCCAGATGGTGGAACGGGTCACGCCGATTTCAGCCGCGATTTTCGGGCCCGGCAAAACCACCGTGGCATTCTCAACCAGTAAATGGATCAGCCGGTCGATTCTACGGTCGGTGGGCTGGCCGGTCATAATTTCGATGGCCCGATCATCACGCACATCAAAACGGTCATTCTGAGCGGAGCGAAGAATCTCATGGTAAACTCCGCGATGAAAGAACCAACCGCCGCAGAGCCTGCCCTGAGCATGGCGAAGGGGTCTAAAGGCGGACCCTGCGCTACAACGAACCGATTTGTAGCGCAGCGTTCGCGGTTCAACGCTGCGGCTTTTGGTTTTTTCCCAACCGCCGCAGGGTTTCGCGAAACTCTGCTGTCTTTCCTTCGCCTGTCATTCTGAGCGCAGTGAAGAATCTCGCCCTGCAAATAAAATTCCTGCGAGATTCCTCCTTCTCTTCGCTCAGGATCTCCTGCGGCTCTTCGGAATGACAGGCCGGACGATTTTCTCAGCAGCCTGCCAGCCGGTCGAGCGATTCCAGCAGTTTATCGTGCTGCGCAGAAAGCTCGCTTTGCCGCTGCTCGGCGTTACGGACCACCTCAGGCGGAGCGCGCCGGACAAATTCCTGGTTTTCGAGCTGGGCGCGCGTCTGCGCCAGGGATTGTTCGATTTTGATCTTTTCCCGTTCGAGCCGCTGGCGTTCTGCTTTCGTATCCCGCTTGACTTCATGCAAAATGCGAAGGTCGAGCGCGCCATTAATAGAAACCGCACCGGCGAGATGGCCCATCGTAAAATTCAGTGCGGTAAGCCCAGCCAGGCGCAGGATGACTTCCTGGTTCCGGCGCAGGAGGTCAAGCAAGCGAGCGTCCTCGCTCGCAACCTGGGCGCTCGGCCTCTCTCGCTGCAGGTTTTGCTCCGCCTTCGCGTTTCGCGCCGCCACCACCAACTCGCGGATGGATTCGAACTCTCTTTCCGCGACCGGATCGCTCACGTCTCCCGTGACAAGTTGAAACGGAGCTATGGAAACCGAAACCGTTCCTGCGGCGCGCGGAAGCTGATGCCAAAGCTCTTCGGTGATAAACGGCATAAAGGGATGCAGGAGATGAATCGCCGCCGCAAAAATTCGCGTCAGGTTGATCCAGGCGGGTGACAGCTTATTCCCCTCAACGGGTTTCACGATCTCCGGCTTCACCCATTCCAGATACCAATCACAGAATTCATGCCAGAAGAAGTGATAGACCGTATGAGCCGCCTCATGGAACCGGAATTCCTCGAGCGCCTGGTCAATCTCTTGCGTTACTTTGCGCAGCCTCGAAAACATCCACCGGTCGGCAAGCGAAATTTGGCCGCCCGGTCCAGCCAGCGGACGAAAACCGATCTTGAGAGATGGAGCTAGACCCTGCGCAAGCTGTTCACGGACGGTTTCCGGCAGACATTGCAAATTCATCAATATGAACCGGCCTGCATTCCAGATCTTGTTGGCGAACGCGCGATAGGATTCAACTTTGTCAACGCTGAACGAGATATCCGTCCCAGGCGCGGCGCTGATGGCCAGCGCGAAGCGCACGGCGTCGGTCCCGTACTTTTCTGTTACATCGAGGGGGTCGAGGACGTTACCCTTGGTCTTCGACATCTTCTGCCGCTCGGCGTCGCGCACCAGCGCGTGAATGTATAATTTACGGAACGGCACGCTACCCGTCAGTTTGAG
>JBOGJZ010000184.1:0-2857 GCA_050745645.1 Terriglobia bacterium
GTCATCCGTAATGCAAAGCGCTCGGATCTCTAAACATGACGCCGAGGCCGCTACTCCAAGAATTGAAAAATGACGGGCTTTGCACTGTTCCTGCTGGTAAAGCACCGCACTTAAGCGCTGAAGCCGCAATCTGCTTATCACTCCCCCCCATCCAAAGTAGCGCGGACCGCCGCGATGACAGCTCCGATCTGCGGCAACACTGCTTCCTCAAGGCTGCGGCTGAAGGGAATGGGTACATCAAGCGCTGCGACTCTTTGCACCGGGGCATCAAGATCATAGAAAGCCTTCTCCTGAATAGTAGCCGCCAGTTCGGCGCCGAAGCCACAGAAGCGATGCGCCTCGTGAACGATTACAACGCGACTGGTCTTGGCCACGGAGGCCAGGATCGTATTGAGATCGAGCGGCTTGAGAGTGCGAAGGTCAATGACTTCCGCCAAAATGCCGTCTGCGGCGAGCGCGTCCGCGGCGGCAACAGCCAGTTCGACCGCCTTTGAATATGCGATCACAGTTACATCCCGGCCTTCGCGAAGCACATGCGCCTTTCCGATGGGAAGCACTGAATCCGCTGCGGGGACGGGCGCTTTCTGGAAATAAAGAGCCTTGTGCTCGAGGAACGCTACCGGGTTGCTGTCTCGAATGGCTGCTTTGAGAAGGCCCTTGGCGTCTGCTGCATTGCTCGGCGCCACCACGATCCAGCCCGGCATGTGGCAGAAAAAAACCTCGAGAGACTGGGAGTGCTGCGCGGCCTTTCCCCCCGCCGACCCCTGCTGAGTCCGTACCACCAGCGGCACGGCCCGTTGGCCTCCTGAGATGTAGCGAGCCTTCCCCACGTGGTTGAAAAGCTGGTCGCCTGCAACGAATATGAAATCAGCGAACATGATCTCGACGACGGGCCTGTAACCCGTCAAAGCCAGGCCGAGCGCCGCGCCAACCAGGGCGCCCTCGGAGATTGGCGTATCGATCACGCGCTCACGCCCGAACTCTTCAAACAGCCCGCGAGTGACCGTGTAGATTCCTCCGTATTCGCCGATGTCTTCACCCAGTAACACCACGGAGCGATCTAAGGCCATCTCTTCGCGCAGGGCTTCGTTCAGAGCCTGAGCGTAAGTCAGACCGCGCTCAGAGGTTGCCGCCGCCGGATGGCTCAAAGTAGACATGCCGGTTCACCTCCTCGGCCTTAGGTTCAGGGCTTTCACGGGCGAAGCTGATGGCTTGCTCGATTTCCGTTTCGACTCCCCGATGCAACCGCTCTATTGCACCGGGTTTTATGCCCCGCTTTTCGAGCTTGCGCCGAGCCACGAGCAGCGGGTCGCGGCGCAGCCAGGATTCAACTTCTTCCTTCGGTCTGTAAGTTTGGGGATCGCCGAACATATGCCCAGTCAGGCGGTAGGTCATTGCCTCGATGAGCGTAGGTCCCCGGCCGGAACGGGCGCGAGCCACAGCTTCCGCAGTGGTCCGGTACACGGCCTCCACGTCGTTACCGTCAACAACAACACCCGGAATCCCGTAAGCGCACCCGCGATCGGCCATTCTTTCGATGCTCGCCTCTTTGCTGATGGCTGTCATCTCGGCATACTGATTATTCTCACAAAACAGGATACACGGCAGCTTCCACAGTGCGGCCATGTTCAAAGATTCGTGGAACGTTCCTTGGTTGGTAGCTCCTTCGCCGAAGAAGGTGAGCGCCACCCGGCCGTTCTTTGCCAGGCGGGCGCCAAGCGCCGCCCCGACTGAGATCGGAATGCCCCCGGCCACGATGCCACTACAGCCAAGATTGCCCACCGTCAGGTCGGTGAGCAACATCGAGCCGCCGCGCCCGCGGCAACAGCCTGTCTCACGGCCAAATAGCTCCGCGATAACCGCCTTCACTGAAGTTCCTTTGGCAAGAGTGGCCCCATGGCCGCGGTAGGTGGCCGTCATGTAGTCGTCCTGACGCAGGGCAGCACACGCGCCTGTAACGGTCGCCTCCTGACCGATGCAAAGATGAAGCGAGCCGCGCAGCTCCCCGGCCTTGAACAACTCCTCCAAGCGCTCCTCAACGCGGCGGATCTCGTACATCTTGCAGTAAAGTGCGCGCAGGTCAGGTAGCGGGTTCGGGCTTATGTTCGCACGCGGAGCGCGCGGAATTTGCGCCTTGCGCTCTGGCTTCTTAATCAATCCGAGCCAGCCTTTCTTACTCTAGTGTCCCGACTTATAAGTTCATTGCATAAGTCCGAATGTCATTCCAAGCCCAGGAATCTACTCATCGCCTTCCTTGCCCCCGGCGCGCCGCGGCGCTGCCATGGGACCCTCAATCCGAATCCGTAATAGGACTCGCACCTTCGGCCTGCTGCTTATTGATTCCAACGCGTTTTCTCGCTTTGCCCGCCCCTTCACCCTCGGAGGCTGGTTAGGGCGCCAGACCGAGGCCGTCAGCCTCTTTCCGGTGAAACCGGGTTTGCAAAAGATGAGAGCCATGGTTTCAGCACATCTTGATTCTGAATTCATCCAGCTTAACAACTCCGGACGAGACGAAGGAGATACATGAGACACCTGAGACAAGAAATTTCAGGGGGCGCAGCGCGGCCAAGCCGCAACCGAATGAAATGTCACGCCGGGCCCTTCGCTTGTCATTCTGAGCGCAGCGAAGAATCTCTGCGGGCTCAGGGCAGGCTCCGCGACGTATCTGCCTGCAAAACACAGGGAAAGCAGATTCTTCCCGACTTCGCCGGGACAGGTCGCTGCACTCAAAATGACAGCTCCCGGAAAACCTGTTAAAAAACAAGGATTCACGATCTTGCAATGCAGAGTGTCGTCTTGCAGAAACTCTGGGTTGTTGATTTTTTGCAACCAAAAACCCACCTTGCCATCCCACACT
>JBOGJZ010000185.1:0-3388 GCA_050745645.1 Terriglobia bacterium
GCTGCAAGGAGTGTATAACCTGGGAGACTTTGGAGGGTGGGCCTGCGGTTACGCGGAGAACAGCCCGCCCTGTTGCGACCCCGCCACGGACCCATCGTGCACTGGCGCGGCGCTGAATCCGCCTGCAAATTACAGCGGCAAATTTCACTAGACGGTGCGATCTGCGCCTGGTCCTGCCTTGACCGCCTAAAGAAGCGTCTCAGATTCGATCCATGAGCACAGAAGGGTATTGGGGATGAAGCGCCGTGATTTTATTTCGCGAGCCGCCGAGCTCTGGCTCGGGACCGGGCTCATGGATGGAGTTGCAGCGTTTGCCCAGCGCCAGCCCGCCTACTATGATGCACGCAAGCTTTATCGCATAGGCGTTTCTTCGAACAGTTTCCGTAACTATTTTACGGCTACGCGCAGCAAGGGTTTTGATCTTCCTGGGCCGCCGCTCGCTTTGCTCGATTTCCCGCAAATGATTGCGGACCGTTACGAGGCGCACAATCTTGAATTTGCTTCGGCTCATTTTGCGTCCACTGGGGCACCCTACTTGATGGAACTTCGGCGGCAGATCTCACGCCGGCGATCGCGTCTGATCAGCATCCAGGTAGACGAGCCGGAGCTAAGTTCCGGCGGCGGACTTTCTGACCGGAACCCCTCCGCGCGCGCGGCTGCCGTCAACGCCGCGAAGAGGTGGATTGACGTGGCTCGCCGCCTGATCGCGCGCTCCGTATGTATCGGGCCAGGTGAAATCAATCCTGCTGATCTCACTCCCACCGTGAGCGCTTACCGCCAGCTTGTCGCCTACGCGCGGCCGTGGGGCATTCACGTCCTGATTGAAAACCAGCAGGCTTTGGAGCCAGATGAAATGCTGGCGGTGTTTCGGAGTGTGGGAGGAACTTCCATCGGCTCGCTTCCTGACTTCGGAGGCTTCGCCAGTGAAGCCGCGCGGCTCGCCGGCCTGCGCATGCTGTTTCCGCGCGCCACCATACTCTGTCATGCCGTAGGCATTACGTTCGATGACATCGGAAATGAACGGGCATTCGATTTCCACAGATGCATAGAGATTTCAAAGCAGCTTTGCTTTCGCGGCATCTATTCGGTAGATTACAGAGGAGCGGGCGACCCTTATCAAGGCGTGCAGAGCGTAATCAACGAACTTATCCGGGATCTGTGAGATTGCTTTTGCTGGAGGTCAGCAAGGACGGCGCTGGTACAGTACGAAGGCGTAGCGGCGAGTTGACCTCGCCATGTGGCGGCATCAAGCCGCCTCTACCTTCAAAAGAACGGGGAAGTTGCAGGCAACTCGGCGATGGGCGCCGCCTCAGTTGCCGTCGCTCATTTCCTGCAGGATCCGCCGGGCGCGAACCTGGGCGAAATGTAAGACGCGCGGGTCATGAGCGATGGCCTCAAGCGTCCCCGCCATGATTTGAGGGTCTGTTAGCGCGCTGTTATCAAGATCGTTCTGGATCAGCGTGAGTTCTTCCGGCAGGCCGAGCAGATCGTACTTCAAATCGGAGTTGAGCGCCGTGATATGGCGTTCGACCGCGCCAATGCCCTCAAGCAAATCAGTGAGTTCCTGGGCGTCGCGGTTGGTGGAATAGTTGAACTGGCAGCTATAGTCCTGGCCCCCGGCATCATATTGGAGCGTCTTTAAGCCGAGGTCCGCCACGTGCTTGCCGCTTTCGAGTTTCACGCCGTTGAAGTCCTTTAAGGCTGCCGCCAGCCCAAAGAGCCGCTGGCTGGTGGCGGCGGAAAGCTGAAAGTGCTGAGGATTGGGAGGAGCGTTCAGGCTGCGTCCGTCGTATTCCCCGGAGCCGTTGGTATTCACAGCGATCTTCTCGTACTCAGGGACGCTGCCTTTCAAGACCTTAGTGTATGCGATCTGCGCGCCGGTATCTGAAGCGAAGGCGTGCGCAGGCATCAGGGCCAGCGCAATGAAGCCCAGGGCCACAAGAGGCCACCCAGGCCAGAGCCGCCGGGCGCCGGACACTTTTCGTGAAGGTTGCTGAGATTGCATAGAAGACGTCAGAGCCGTAGTTCGGGGAATTCAGTGGTCAAAGCGGTAGTCACTTGGCAACTTGCTGGGAGTTCACTTAGCTTCGGCCAACGCGTGGAGCTCTGACTCTTCTATGTCAAAGTTCGCGTAGACGTGTTGGACGTCGTCATGGTCCTCCAGGTCCCCCGTTAGGCGCAGCATTTGCTGTGCACCCTTGCCGGTCAGTTTGATGAAGGTTTGCGGGACCATGGAAACTTCTGCCACGGCTGGTGTGGTGTTTTCCGCTTTGAGGCGGTCAACTACTTTGGCCAAATCGTTCGGCGCCGTGAAGATTTCCCAGTTGCTGCCGTCCTCGACCAGGTCTTCCGCGCCCGCGTCCATGACCAGGTTCAAAAGCTGTTCTTCATTCGCCTTGTCCTTCTCGATCACAATGTAACCCTTCTTGTGGAACATCCAGGCCACTGAGCCACTTTCGCCGAGGTTGCCGCCGTGCTTTGCAAACAAGTGGCGGATTTCCGAAACCGTGCGGTTTTTGTTATCCGTGGCCACTTCTAGCATTATGGCCACGCCTCCGGGGCCGTAACCCTCGTAGACTGACTCTTCGTATGTGGCGCCGGGCAGCTCACCCGTTCCCTTCTGGATGGCCCGCTTGATATTGTCAGCCGGCATGTTTTCCGCTTTGGCCGCCAAGACGGCGGTGCGCAGCCGCGGGTTGGAATCCGGATCGCCGCCGCCCATGCGCGCTGCCACCGTGATTTCTTTGATCAGCTTCGTGAAGATCTTGCCACGGCGCGCGTCCGCAGCGCCCTTCTTGTGCTTGATCGTTGCCCATTTAGAATGTCCAGACATGCAGCGTAGACCTTCTTCCCAGACTGGGCGGCCCTCTCAAAAACCGGTCAGGAGCGCCCCGAGACTTCCTTAAATGCTATCATACTGGGCTAATTTTCGTCATGCTCCCACACAAGCGAGAAGGCATGCGGCAAACGCTTCGCACAACGCGCGTGACGCCTCTTTTATGGACGCCAACCGCCCCGCGCCAGTATAATCGACGCGGAAGTGTATGTGGGCTGGTGTCCGCCCAGGACTTCAAATCCTGTGGGTCCGCTCCGGCGGACCGGTCGGTTCGATTCCGACTCACTTCCGCCAGCTAAGACAACCCAATAATCAGGGCAACCTTCCGTGAAAAGCTGAGCAGCACTCCCATCACTGCTCCCGTTCCAAGACTCAGGACTTTCCGCCGGCCTGCTTTTCAACCGCTGGCATGATGTACAGGTTGATCAACGCATCATATTGCTGCCGGACTTCATCTGTTATCGGAGCCACCGCCGGTGGGCTGGCGCCCGTCGAGGCCAGATAGAGATCGCCGGTACCGCCGAACGGGCCCGGATTGATCTTTTCGAACTC
>JBOGJZ010000186.1:0-2994 GCA_050745645.1 Terriglobia bacterium
TCACCAGCTTCGCTCCAGCCCGGATGATGCCGCTCCATTCGGCTTCCTTGCCTACCATGAATCCATTCACATCGTGCAGAAAGACGAGCGGAATGCGGCTCTGATTGCAGTCCATCACGAAGCGCGCGGCCTTTTCCGCAGAAGCCGTGTAGATCACTCCACCGAACTCAATCCGCTCCTGGCCGGTTCCCGGCGCTACCGTGTGAGCGTGGAGCTTTTGGTTGGCGACCAGGCCTACCGCCCATCCGCCGATGCGCGCGTAGCCGCAGAGAATCGTCTGGCCGTATTCGGCGCGATATTCCTCAAACACAGACCCATCCACGATGCGAGCGATGATTTCGCGCATATCATACTGCCGGGCAGAATCATCTGAAAAAGCTCCGTAAATCTCCTTCGCCGGATAAGCCGGCAGTTCAGGAGATTGATAATCAAACGGTGAAGTGCGCCTGGAGCCAGTTTTGTCCAAGATGGCGCGTATTCGCTCGAGGCAGGCCAAATCGCCGGGTTCCCGAAAATCAACCGTGCCGCTGATGCGCGCATGAACCTCTGCGCCGCCCAGATCTTCCGCGGACGTCTTCTGCCCGATCGCTGCTTGCACGAGCGCGGGCCCGGCAAGGAATAGACCGCTGCCCTCGGTCATCAAAATATGGTCGCACATGACCGGCAGATAAGCTCCTCCCGCCACGCACATGCCCATGATGGCGGCGATCTGGGGAATGCCTTTGGCGCTCATTACTGCATTGTTTCGGAACACCCGGCCGAAATCGTCAGTGTCTGGAAAAACGTCCTCCTGCAAGGGTAGAAAAATGCCCGCAGAATCCACCAGGTAGACCGTAGGAATGTGGTTTTCGAGAGCAATGTTTTGAGCGCGAATCACCTTCTTCGCGGTGAGCGGGAAAAATGCGCCCGCCTTGACTGTAGCGTCGTTGGCGATGATCATCACCAACCGCCCATGAATCCGGCCGAGGCCAGTGATTACTCCGGCCGCCGGCGCGCCACCCCATTCCAAATACATCTCATGAGCGGCGTGGATGCCGAGCTCGAAAAAGCTGGTTGCAGAATCGATCAGCTTTGCGACCCGCTCCCGCGCCGTCAGCCGCCCCTTCTCGTGCTGCGCTTCACCGGCCCGCTCGCCACCACCCCGGCGAATCAGTTCCTCTTCGCTCTTGATTCGCGATAGAAGGTTCACGATGCGGCTGCTGTTGAGCTTGAAGTCCTCTGAATGCGGGTCCAAGTGGCTTTGCATCACGCTGCGGGACAAAGGGAGCAACCTCTTTGGTAGTGGGTCAGTTTGATGTAGGGGCGGCTTCATGCCGCCATGAAATGACGGGGTAAACCCGCCGCTACACCTCAAACTGAACCATTACCACCTCTTTTGCTTGAGCAGGCTAACATCCAAACTTAAGTATACGTTACGAGGTAGGCGTGAAACGACTGCAAAGGGCATCGCTTTCTAGCAGGGAAGCCACACGCGCTGGAACAGCCTAGTGGCCTTCTGTAGGATGTCACACTAAGTGAAATCGTGGCCGTTGATGTCGGAGGACTTCCAGCGATCGATGTCAGAATTCATGAAAACCTGTGTCGCGATTCCTGAAAGGTCCTACGTCTGTGCCGCAGTTGTTGAAACAATCCTACCCAAACCATTCCGCCGTTTGACCAATCGCTGCAGTTTTCCAGCGCACCGTTTTAGCCGGCCGGGGTGGCGTTAGTAAACGCGGCCGACAAGGCAGGACTAATCCGAAACAAGGCGGGCCAACTTCCGAGTCGACCATCCAGGAGTGGAACCGGACTACCCGTGCAAGCTCGCTAAAGATCGCGTCCCGCGCTGGGTTCAGATTGAAGGCGCCATTAACCAAAGCTACGTCGATTTCGCCGTCTCGCATCGGCCGTTGCTCCGCATCCGCCTGCCGAAGCTCCACGTTGGTCGTGCCAGACTCGACCACAGCGTCCCGAGCGCGGGCAAACATTGCTCAGCTGAAGTCCACGCCGATGACCTTTCCGGCCGATCCGACCCGTTGCGCGACAATCAGCGTATCCAGCCCAGCCCCGCAACCCAAGTCCAGAACCGTCGCTCCGACCGGAAGGTCTGCAAATACGGAGACGTTCGACACACCAGCGAATGCATCGCAAGCCACGTTGGGCAAACTGGCAAGCAACGCTACGGGATAGCCTAGGCGTTCCGAGAACTGCTTGCCAACGGGGAATGCGTGCTTCTCTTGGGGCTGCTCGGCAGCAGCGGAGTATGCTCCACATACCATCTCGCGAAGCTGCCCTGGGCTGGTACTGCCACCAGGCATAGGCGAATCCCTCAAGAGGAATCTTAACCAGGATCTCCGTTTTGCCATTCCTGGGTCGGCATGGATTGTATCCCGAAGAATTGCCCGGAGGTGGATGAGAAGCTGCCGCTCCCTTTTTGCCGCCTGTTTGTCGCCGGCGATATGCGCCGCGGTCAGTGGTTGATCGTCTAGACCTTCTCAGAAGGTTTCAATGGTGGCTGCGCCGTAGGCCTCTACCTTATGGACAGCCGCCGCCTGCAGTAATTTTCTGATGCGACACGTCAAATAAAAAGGCTCGTCCGTGACTTCAAGGAATCGGCAAGGAAGCTAGCGACTCCGCCGCACTCCAGGCCAGCGACAAGTTCGGATTCCTTGATTCCCATTACGTCCCGAGACATCTCGCAGGCGATCATTCGCACCCCCAGTTCCCGCGCGAGGGTAATCATCTCTTCGAGCGAGTTGACGTTCTTCTCCTTCATCATGGACCGCAGCATCTTCGCGCCCACGCCGAAGTAGCTCATCTTTGAGACAGGGAGGCTTTTGCTTGATCCCGGAGACATAAGGGTCATCATTTTTTGAAAGAGGGTCTTCCCGGAAAGCTGCTTATCCTTTTTGAGGGCGCTCAGCCCCCAGAAGGTAAAGAACATGCTCACTTGCTGGCCCATGGATGCAGCGCCGGTAGCAATGATGAAAGCCGCCAGGACGCGATCCAGATCGC
>JBOGJZ010000187.1:0-3185 GCA_050745645.1 Terriglobia bacterium
GCATGCCGCTTTCCTGCGGTAGGTTGGAGGGAAATACCCTGGAATGCTCCTACCACGGCTGGCGTTTTGACGTGCACAGCGGGCAGTGCCGTGAGATTCCTTCCTGGGTTTCCGGCGATAGGCTTAAAGTCGACCGCATCTTTGCGGCACAGTTTCCCTGCGAGGATCAGGACGGCTATATCTGGGTTTTCATTCCTGATCCGGAAAAACGCGGCGAGCCTGCGCCCACAGCCCCGCAGTTGCCGGTTTTCGGCCCGCGCTACCGCATCACTCATCTTTCGGCGGACTTGCCGGTCCACGTAGACCACGGAATTATTGGCCTCATGGACCCGGCCCACGGCCCGTTTGTACATCAAGCCTGGTGGTGGAGAACCCGGAGCAGTATCCAGCAGAAAGAAAAGGTCTTTGAACCTATTGCGAATGGCTTTCGCATCCGCGCCCACAAGCCATCCGCGAACAGTGGAGCTTACCGGCTCCTCGGCGTGTACGGCCAGCCCATCACAACAACCATCGAGTTTGTGCTGCCGAACATGCGTTTTGAGCAGATTCATTGCGGTGATAAATGGTTTTCTAGCCGCGCCACGGTCACCCCCATTGACGCCACGAACTGCCGCATCGACTTCTGCGCCGCCTGGAATGTGTTCTTACACGTGCCATTCATGACCTCCATCTTCAGGCTGTTCGCGCGCACATTCATCGGCCAGGATCAGAGAACCATGCAAATGCAAGCTGTGGGATTGAAGTATCATCCCCGCCTGATGCTGATCGATGATGCGGACCGGCCTGCGAAATGGTACTTCGAGCTCAAGCAGGCGCACCTTCTATCCAAGCGCACGGGGCAGCCCATGAAACATCCCATCGACGGCCCCGTTACGCTGCGTTGGAAAAGCTGACCGGCCGGCAAGCCTGCGTGATAACGGCGCCTGTAGCGTGCTTTCACGGTCTCTCGCAAAAAATCTGAAGCCCGCCTGGATTTCTTCCGATAACTGGTTGTGAGCGACCACGCAGATTTTCCTCATGCCAAAGAGAACCCAGACCTCGTGACGGCTGAACAGGCCATAAAATCAGGCTCAGAAGCGGCTGCCGGCAAAGCTCGTCGCGCCGCGCGCGGCGCTCCGGCCTCCGCAGCAGAACTTCTTCGAGCACTCGTCGGTGGATCGAACAAGTTGAGCGACGTTATCTTCTCACCCGGCCGCTTGCCTCTGGTTGAGATGGCAGGGCAGTTGGTGCAGGCCCGTTTGCCGGAGTTGCGCGCCTTCCGCCCCGAAGATACTGAGCGTCTGGCGGCGGAGATCATCGGAAAACAGGCGCATGCGCGCCGAACTCTGGAAACGCAGGGATCCTGCGACCTCTCCTACAATCTGGAGGGAATCTCCCGCTTCCGCGTGAATATCTTCCGGCAGCGTGGCACCTACGGCATCGTGCTGCGCGTAATCCCAACTTCCATACCGGGCTTCGAGGAGCTGAATCTGCCGGCGCAGCTCGCCGAAATTGTCGAGCTTAAGAACGGCATCGTCCTCGTCACCGGCCCCACCGGCTCCGGTAAATCGTCGACACTCGCAGCCATTATCAACAAGATCAACGAAGAGAAGGCTTATCACATCGTGACGATCGAAGATCCTATCGAGTTCCTTCACCCGCACAAAAAGTCCGCGATCCACCAGCGAGAGCTGCACACCGACACTCCCAGCTTTGCTCTCGCGCTTCGGGCCGCGTTGCGCCAGGCGCCGAAGGTTATCCTGGTCGGAGAAATGCGTGACCGCGAGACTATCGAAATAGCCCTGGAAGCCGCCGAAACAGGACACCTGGTTCTCTCCACTTTGCACACCATTGACGCATCAAAAACCGTCGAGCGGATTACTGGCTTATTCCCACTGGAAGAGCAACACGCGGTGCGCGTCCGCGTCGCGAAGGCATTCCGGTTTGTCGTTTCCCAGCGGCTCATCCCCGCCGCCGACGGCCGGTCCAGGGTGGCGGCGTTTGAAATTCTGAAATCAACCATGCGGACCCGGGAATACGTTGAAAAGGGAGAGTCAGCGGGTAAATCCCTGGTGGACGCAATGCGCGATGGCGATCTGGAGGGCATGCAGCACTTCGATGCTGAGATCGAGAAGCTGATACGCGCCCGCAAAATCAGCCTCGAGACCGGGCTGGCTTTCTCGACCAATCCGGGCAATCTGCGGCTTCAACTGCGCGACCTCATAGAAGCAGCTCGTTCCGAACCGGCTGAGACGCCTGCCGCTCCGTAAAGCATCTCAAACGTTAGAAAAACCGCCGTGGGGCAGCAGACCGCAAGGTGCGGTCGCGCTGAAACTTCTTTTTCAATACAGAAAAGGCTTCTTTCGGACTGTCGACGTAGTGAATGAGGCTCAGGTCTTCATCGCTGATCGTGCCTGCCTCACGGAGCCACTCGAAATTAACAGCACGCTTCCAAAAGTCCGATCCATAGAGGAGGATTGCGGTGCGCCTGTCCATTTTGCCTGACTGTACCAACGTCAAAAACTCCCAGAGCTCGTCCATGGTTCCGAAGCCTCCGGGGAAAACAATGAGCGCCTTGGCGGGCTGAGCGAACCAGAGTTTGCGCATGAAAAAATAATGGAAGAGAAAGGATAGTTCGGGCGTAATAAATGCATTGGGCGCTTGCTCCGTGGGAAGCATGATGTTCAGGCCGACGGACCGCCCCCCGGCATCCGCTGCTCCACGGTTGGCAGCCTCCATAATCCCTGGGCCGCCGCCCGAGCACACCAGCAGAAAACCGCTGCCGCGGTTTAAGCGCATTGACCAGCGCGTGATCAGAGCAGCCAGCTCACGAGCCTCTTCGTAATAGCGCGACATTTCGACCGCCATCCGCGCGGCTTTCAACTCCGCGGGGCGCGCCGCCGTCACCCTTCCAGCATCCTTCAGCTCCCGCAGCTTTTCGAGGGCCTGCTCGCGCGACAGAATACGCGCCGACCCGAAAAACACCACCGTGTGCCGCACTCCTGCGCGGCGCAACTGCGACTGCGGTTCCAGGTACTCGGAGAGAATGCGGATGGTCCGCGCGTCCACCGAAGCCAGGAAATCCCCGTTCTCGTAAGCCAGCTTAGTGCGGGCAGGAAAAGCCGGTAAAATCTTATCAGCCATGGAAACCTCATTAGTGTCCTGAGTCAGAAGTTCGTTGATGAAATGATGCCCAGGTCGCTGTC
>JBOGJZ010000188.1:0-3921 GCA_050745645.1 Terriglobia bacterium
CAGCTTGCGAATCTGAAAGCGCAGATCGATTACGACGTGCGCACCGCGCTGATGAATCTTCAAACTGCCTCCGACCAAGTTCAGGTAGCGCGTAGTAACATTGCTCTTGCGAACCGGACTCTGACGCAAGCCCAGGACCGGTTCACCGCTGGCGTCACTGACAACATCGAGGTGGTACAGGCGCAGGAAGCTGTGGCCAGCGCCAATGAAGTCTATATTTCGAGCCTTTATCAACACAATCTAGCCAAAGTCGCGCTGGCAAGGGCGGTGGGCATCGCCGAGCAAGCCGTGCTGCAATACTTGGGAGAAAAGTGAGTTATGGCGGAAAGAACTGATGTGGACCAAGAAAACACCGCGCGGCCGGACTCGCAGTCCAGATCCGGCAGCAGCGCGCAGGCCGCCGAATTGGAAGGCCATTCTTCAGTGGACGCGGGCAAACTAGCGCCCCGCAAGCGCCGGCGGAAATGGCCTCTCGTGATCGTAATCGTTGTTCTGGTCATCCTGGGGGTTCTCCTTTACAAGCATTATGCTGGGTGGGTCTCGACGGATGACGCTCAGATCGAAGGCTATATCTATCCGATCAGCTCCCGCGTCAAAGGTCACGTGGTCAAGGTGCTGGTAGAGAATACACAGTACGTGCAAAAAGGCGCCGTGCTCGTGCAATTGGATCCGACGGATTACCAGGTTGCGGTGGATCGGGCAAAAGCTCAGCTCGCAAATGCAGAGGCGGCGGCTCAGGGGGCCCGGGTGGGCGTCCCTATCGGTTCAGTGAATACCCTCAGCCAGGTACATTCGGCGCAGGCGGACGTGGAAAACGCGCAAGCGGGAATCAACGCCGCAGAAAAGGAATTCCAGGCTGCCGAAGCGAGACTCCAGGCTGCCGAAGCCAACAACGTGAATGCGCAAGATAACTTAAGGCGCTACGGGGAGCTTGTTGGCAAGAACGAGGTATCTCGCCAGCAATACGACACCGCTGTAGCCGCAGCTAAGGCGAGCGCCGCGACAGTAGTGGCGGCTCAGGCGAGCGCAGCCGCGGCCGAGCAGCAAGTGGCCCAGGCCCGCAGCCGCCTGACCCAAGCCAATGCGGAGCTTCGCTACGCTCACACCGGGCCTCAGCAGTTAAGCGTAATCCGCGCCAAGGCTGAAGCCGCGGTAGCAGGTGTCCAAGCGGCGGAAGCCGCCTTGCATCAGGCGGAGCTTAATCTGCAGTACACAACTATCGTCGCGCCGGTGAGCGGGATTGTAGGGAAGCGGACCGTCGTGGCCGGAGAGAACGTTCAGGCAAGCCAGGCGCTGATGGCCGTCGTGCCGGTTGAACAGATATGGGTAACAGCGGATTTCAAAGAAACGCAACTGCGGGGCATGCGCGTAGGCCAACCGGTAAAGATTCACGTTGATGCCTACGGTCGTGACTATAGCGGGCGCGTAGACGGCATTGCGGGGGCGACAGGAGTGCAGTTCAGCCTGCTACCGCCGGAAAATGCGACGGGCAATTACGTGAAGGTGGTGCAGCGCGTGCCCGTCCGCATTCTTTTTGATAAGGGGCAAGACCCTAATCACCTGCTGAGGGTAGGCATGTCCGTCGAGCCACGAGTGAAAGTGAACTGAAAAATTGAGTCATTGAATCATGATTCGCATCGTTGCCATCGAGCGGGAATACGGGAGCGGCGGCGCTGCCATCGCCCAAAAACTGGCCGAACGCCTTGGTTGGAAGCTATGGGACACGGCGCTTACGGAGGAGATTGCTCGCATGGCCCAGGTGAACGAGGCCGAGGTGACACGCCGCGAGGAGCGTGTGGATCCGCTGTTCTATCGCCTGGCGAAAGTGTTTGCGCGCGGCAGCCTTGAAAGGAGCCTCCCCGTGAGCGGGCTCGAAGGCCTGGACGCGGATCGTATGGTGGAACTCATGCAGCGCGTTATGGACCGCGCTGCCTCAGCCGGCAATTGCGTGATTGTGGGGCGAGGAGCGCCCTATTTCCTCCGGGACCGGGACGATATCTTCAGCGTGTTCATCTTCGCGCCGCTTGAAGAGAAGCTCCGGCGTGTCAAAAACATCGGCAAGAGCGAGACGAAGGCCGTGGAGTTGATTTCGGAGGTTGACCATGAGCGCGCGACGTTCGTGAAGAAATACTATGGCAAAGATTGGCCAACCCGGTCGCTGTATCACCTGATGATTAATTCGAAAGTGGGGGATGACGTGGTGGTGCGCGTGATTATGAACGAGATCGCATTGCTCGATGAAATCAGTGGGAAGAGCCCTGCATTGTAAAAGTTGCTGAATAGCCAGTAGGAGCCCCATTCGTGCCGCCGGCCGCGAAAGTGTCGCCGCAGTAGAATCCGAACACAACCCAGTGAGGACGCGTTGAACGCGCAAGCTGTCTCCAGAATAGACTGGAAACCCGACATCAACCCGTGGGTCATCGCCGGGACGGTGATGCTGGCCACGTTCATGGAAGTGCTCGACACCAGCATCGCCAATGTAGCGTTGCCGCATATTGCGGGCAGCCTTTCCTCCAGCGTTGATGAAAGCACCTGGGTGCTCACTTCCTATCTGGTTTCAAATGCGATTGTCCTTCCCCTGACCGGATGGTTCTCCACACTCTTCGGCCGCAAGCGCTTCTACATGGGCTGTGTGGCCATCTTTACGGTGAGCTCATTCCTTTGCGGCCTTGCTCCAAACCTGGGCGTGCTGGTCATCCTGCGCGTGATTCAGGGCGCCGGTGGCGGCGGCCTCCAGCCGGTTTCCCAGGCCATCCTGGTGGAGAGCTTCGATCAGGAGCATCAAGGTATGGCGATGGCGGTTTACGGCATGGGCGTGGTGGCCGCGCCCATTATCGGGCCCACCTTGGGCGGCTGGATCACGGACAGCTTTAGCTGGCGTTGGATTTTCTTTATTAACATTCCAGTCGGGATTATTGCCTTGCTGATGACCTCTGCGCTCATCAAGGACCCTCCGTACCTTATCCGCAAGGGCTTAAAGGAAGGGCTGAAGATCGATTTTATCGGGTTGGGCTTGCTCAGCGTGGGGCTGGGCTTCCTGCAGATCATGCTCGACAAGGGTCAGACGGATGACTGGTTCGGCTCACAGTTTATCGTCGCCTGTGCGCTGCTCGCGGTTATCGGCTTGGTGGGAGTTGTTGTCTGGGAGCTGCGGCAGAAAGAGCCGATGATCGATCTGCGTCTGCTCAAGGATAAGAACTTCTCCGTCTCGACCTTTACCATGTTTGCTCTCGGCGTCGTGCTTTACGGTACCACGGTGCTGCTGCCGATCTTGGTGCAAACTTTGATGGGTTACACGGCGATGCTGAGCGGCTTAGTGCTTTCACCGGGCGCGGTGGTCACCATGTTTACCATGCCGCTGGTGGGCTGGCTGCTCGGCCGCTATGAGGCTCGCTGGCTGGTGGTGTTTGGTCTGGTAATCCTCTCCATCGGAATGTCAAGGCTCGCCCAAATCAACCTTACCGTCAGTTTTTGGACCCTGGTGATCATCTGGTGCATTTCGAGGGGTGGGCTGGGATTTCTTTTTGTGCCTATCAACGTGATGGCGTTCTATTTCGTGCCCAGAGAAAAAACCAACCAAGCCACCGGGCTTATCAACGTGGCGCGCAACATCGGCGGCAGCGTGGGGATTTCCCTGGTGACGACCATTGTGGCCCGGCGCGCGCAAGCACACCAGAACATGCTGGTGGGCCATCTGACGCCCTACGACCACGCCTACCAATCTATGGTGAACGGGACTTCCCAGACGCTTCAATCATCGGGCTCCAGTCCTACCCAGGCGCTCTCCCAAGCGCATGGCCTGATCTATGGCGAGCTACTCCGGCAATCCTCCATGCTGGCTTACATCGATGTTTTTTGGCTGCTGGCCTTCATCTGTCTGGCGATGATCCCTTTCATGTTTTTGATGAAGCGCACGCACCC
>JBOGJZ010000189.1:0-23256 GCA_050745645.1 Terriglobia bacterium
TGCAGCGCGTTCCAGCGTTCGGCGGCGTGCGCGTCCCGGTACAGCTCCTTATAGCTGGTCACGCTCCAGACGTCCGCGGCTACGCCGTATTTCTCGCCGAGTATACTCTGCGCCTTGAGCGCCTCGTTGAGTATGGATCCGCTGCCGAGCAATTGCGCGTAGAGCTTGGCACTGTTGCGCTCCGAGGCCTTGAAGCGGTAGATGCCCTTCAGAATGCCTTCCTTCGCGCCTTCGGGCATGGCTGGCATGGCGTAGTTCTCATTCATGACGGTCAAATAGTAGAAGATGCTTTCCTGCTCGCGGTACATCCGGCGTATGCCATCTTGAATAATCACCGCGATCTCGTAGGCGAACGCGGGATCGTAGGCCACCATGTTGGGAACGGTGTAAGCGATGAGGTGGCTGTTGCCGTCCTGGTGCTGTAGCCCTTCGCCCGCGAGGGTTGTGCGTCCAGCGGTCCCGCCGACCATGAAGCCGCGGGTGCGGGCGTCGCCCGCCGCCCACACAAAATCTCCTACTCGCTGCAATCCAAACATAGAGTAATAAATGAAAAACGGGATCGTATTGATTCCGTGTGTCGAATACCCTGTTCCGGCCGCGATGAATGAACACATGGATCCTGCTTCAGTGATGCCTTCTTCAAGGATCTGGCCGTCCCGCGCTTCCTTATAGTAGAGCAGCGTATCTTTATCTACAGGCTCGTAAACCTGTCCGTGTCGCGAGTAGATGCCGATCTGTCGAAACAATGCTTCCATGCCGAACGTCCGCGCCTCATCAGGAACGATGGGTACAATGAGCTTCCCAATCTCTTTGTCGCGCAGGAGCTTTGCCAGCATGCGCACGAAGACCATCGTTGTTGAGACTTCGCGGCCGTTCGTGCCCTCGTAAAACTCCTTGAAAAGTTCCTCCGGCGGCGGATCGAGGGCAGGAACTGTGACGGCGCGAGCAGGCAGGTAGCCACCAAGCTCCTTGCGGCGGGCGTGTAGGTACTCGATCTCCGGGCTGTCGCCTGGAGGCAGGTAAAACGGCATGCTTGCGACTTGATCGTCCGAGATAGGGATGTCGAAACGGGTGCGGAAATGACGCAACTCTTCTTCGTTCAGTTTCTTTTGCTGATGAGCGATATTTTTCCCCTCGCCGCTCTCTCCAAGGCCGTAGCCCTTGATGGTGCGAGCAAGGATCACGGTAGGCGAGCCTGTGTGTTCCACGGCGGATTTGTAAGCCGCATAGACTTTTTCCGGGTCGTGTCCGCCCAACCGCAACTTTGCGAGTTGGTCATCAGGGATATCCTTTACCAGATCGAGCAGGTGCGGGTCTCCGCCGAAGAAGTGGCGACGGAAGTATTGGCCGGACTCGACGGAGTACTTCTGCCGTTCCCCATCCACCACTTCGCCCATTCGTTGCATCAGCGCGCCTTCACGGTCGCGTGCGAGCAAAGGGTCCCAATCACCGCCCCAGATAACTTTAATGACGTTCCACTTTGCGCCCAAGAATACGGCCTCGAGCTCCTGAATGATATTGCCGTTGCCGCGGACCGGGCCATCCAGCCGCTGAAGGTTGCAATTGATCACAAAGATCAAATTGTCGAGCTTCGCGCGCGCTGCGAGAGAAAGCCCTGCCAGCGTTTCCGGCTCGTCCACCTCTCCATCACCCACAAACGTCCATACCCGCGCTCCGGAAGTATTTTTGAGTCCCCGGTCTTCGAGGTAGCGGATGAAGCGGGCCTGATAAACGGCCATCAGAGGTCCAAGGCCCATGGAAACTGTAGGATATTGCCAGAAATGCGGCATCAGCCAGGGATGCGGGTAGGAAGAAAGTCCGCCGCCCGGGAGCAGTTCACGCCGGAAGTTTTCGAGGAGTTTGGCCGGAAGTCTGCCCTCGACAAAGGCTCGCGCGTACATGCCCGGCGAAGCGTGTCCTTGGAAGAAGACCACGTCACCCGGGTGGTCATGGCCCGGAGCCCGGAAAAAATGATTGAAGCCGATTTCATAAAGCGTCGCAGCCGAGGCATAGGTGGAAATATGTCCGCCGATACCCTCTTCGTTTCGATTGGCGCGCACCACCATCGCCATCGCGTTCCAGCGAACCAGGCTCTTGATGCGCCTTTCCAGTTCGCGGTCTCCCGGAAACACCGCCTGCTGGGTTACAGGAATGGTATTGATGTAGGGCGTGTTGATCTCGGCTGGGACGGGGATCCCGGCGGCTATGGCGTGATCGCGCAGGCTGCCGAGTAGATTGCGCACCCGCCGGGCATCGCCCTGCTGGATCACGTAATCGAGAGACTCAAGCCATTCCTTTCTTTCGATCTTCTCGAGTTCGGCAAATTCTTTTTCGATGGCCTCAATCATGTTTTATGGGTTTAGCCTCGGCTTCACAACTTTGGCGCGGCACGAGCGGTACATAGCATTCTTGGCAAACGGCTCCGGCCACTTCTATCTTACGCCAAATGATGAATAGGCGGGAGTCCCTACTGCGGGGCGCAGCCGCGGCGGTGGGCTCGCCATTATTGAGCGTACTTAACAGAGCAACCGTAAGGACGCGTTACAGGAGAGGATACCCTCTGCCCGGCCATAGCTTCCTTCAACGCCAACGAGACGTAATTGGTTGCGCCAGGAACGTCTGCGATGTCCGTGGTCGGTTTATTGTCGATAGCTCCGTCGTAGATGAGCACTCCTTGCGGGTTGATCACAAACATGTGCGGAGTTGTCTTCGCGCCATACAGGTGACCCAGTTTACCCGAAGGATCCAGCAGGGCGGCTGTAGGAGATGAGTGCTCCGTCGCCAGATAAGTATTTTCCTCGCCGGCTGTCATGTAGCCCTGCTTTCCTGGCGCAGAGGAAATGACCGTCAGCCAGATCACTCCTCGGGCTGTCCATTGCCGCTGCAGCCGCTGCATGTTTCCGCTCTCGTATTGCTTCCTGGTGTAAGGGCAGCCGCGATTCGTCCATTCGAGAACCACATATTGGCCGTGATATTCTGAAAGACCGCGCTCGACGCCGTGCGTATCCGCGTGGGTAAAATCGGGAGCAGGCTCCCCAATCCTGATTGCCTGGGCGCTCAAGGAGAAAACGGCCGTAACGGCCGCACATGCCGAAATCAACACAAGCCATCGTGTCTTTTTCATGCGAGAACTCCTCCAGCTCCCCTGCAAAAATTCAGCGTTTTGGGTCCCGGAGTGAGCGCGCCGCCGCTTGCGGCCCTCGCTCCACTCGCGCGTGGACTACGCGCGGAGGACCAGAAGAGAAAACCACCACTCCATTCAGAACCTTAATCGGCTTCATGAGCTGATCTGACTTTATCAACCGCAAACGCAGCCTGCGGCCGCGAACAAGGACTTGCTGCGGAGCGGCATCTTTAATCTGGCCTGCTTCAAGGGGAAAGAACGTCGCGCCCGCCTCCGGTACGGTGGAGTCGATGGACAGGACGAAATCATTTTGCTCAGAGATAGCGTTTACCCGCCATCCCGGCGGCATCGGCTTAGGCATCTGCGCCCGCGCGCGCTCGAAAAGCGCCAAGGTGGCGCCGTCAGGGCGGGGACGATTCCTTTCGACTGGCAGCGATAAAGAAAGCTCGCCCTGCGCCGGTATACAGGTGTTGTAGCAGATTAGCCATCTCACGCTGGCCGCCAGTTTCACCGTGCTGGCAGGAGTCAGGGTTGCGGCGGCGTGCATCAGCACTGGCAAAAGAACGTCTCCCTCATAACCGTAATCCACCAGCGTAAAAGCCTCGATCCTTTGCGGGGCTGGCCATTGGATCTGGCCGGCGCTCACACCTTCCGGCAGCCTCCACTGCAGGACCGGCGGCTCTCCGGAATCGCCCGGATTAACCCAGTAGATATGCCAGTTCGGTTCCAGTTTGAACTGCAAGCCAACCCAAAACGAGTGGCCTGGGGCAATTGTGCTGTCTTCGGAAATTAGAGCGACCTGACTGTGCGGTCCTGCAATAGCCTTTGCCAGCAAATTTCCGTCCAGGACGGAACACAGCAGGCATATCGTAACCAAAGCATGCAGCGCAGGGTTCCACGTCTCAGAAACTATGCGGCTTATTACTGGCTTCCGGCCAAAAATTGCAGAGTTTGAGAGACGCAAACTCTCCTGCTCTTGAGCGAGGGTCCTGGCTTGCGCTGGGCTGGTGAACACTTTTAGAGTTGAAGCGAAATTCACGCTAATAATATATCATCCTTTCTTTTGAACCACCCAAGGACAGAAACCGGCGGTGACGTCATCGGTGACCCCGCTTATGTTGACAGGCCGCGAAAGCACATGCTACGCTTTTGATTCTAAGCAGACCTTTTAAGTCCAATCACTGGAGTAACTAGCGCTGGATGAGCGAGACGTCTAAGCTGCTGCATCATCTATTCCTCAGCAGCATACCCACCATTGTCTTCTTTATTATTCTCTTAACGATTTTAGAGCGTCTCTTCTTCCGGCCATTATCTCGTGTAATGAAGGAGCGTGCCGGGAAGACGGCGGGGGCGATTGCCGGAGCGCACGAGCAGGCTAGCGCAGCCGAGGTCAGGGCGCGGCAGTACGAAGATGTTCTGCGGGCCGCGCGGCAGGAGATTTACAACCGGCGGCAGGAGGAGAAGCGCATCGCGCAGGCTGAGCGAGACGACGCAGCCCGGTCAGCGCGCACGCGCGCCGAAGGCATGACAAAAGCTGCCAAAGCCAAGCTGGCCGGAGAAGTGACGGCTGCCAAACAGCAACTGGCCGGTTCTTGCCGGGCGCTGGCAGAAGAGCTTACCAATAGAATTCTATCCGGTGGCGCTCCGCAGGGCGGCAATAGGAGCACAGCGTCTTGAAAGCTGCAGTGCGCATCGCCGGTCTCGTGGCGTTGACAAGTGTTTTGACCGGGCGAGCTGTGATGTTGCTCGCGGCTTCTCCGGCTCCGTTTCTCTCTGGCGTTGTGCTTCTGCAGCAGGTCCGCACGGGAAACGGGGAACAATTGTTTGATTGGATCAATCTAGCAATCTTGATTGCGGTGCTAGTCTACGTGCTTCGCAAGCCGGCGGCGGCATTTTTCCGGCAGCGCTCGGACGGCATCCGCGAAGGCCTGGAGGAAGGCCGCAAGGCGCTGGAAGCTGCCCGTGCGCAACTGGAGGCGGTGGAAGAAAAGATGCGGGGTCTTGAACAGGAGATTGCCGCGTTGAAGGATGAAGCTGCTCGAGAGACGGAAGCGGAGCGTGAGCGGCTGAAGATCGCGGCGGAAAAAGACACTGAGAGAATTCTGAGTTCGGCGCAGAGTGCGATTGAAAGCGCCGTACGGGCAGCCAAGGCTGAGTTGACAGCTCACGCGATGCGCCAAGCCGCGGACGTGGCTGAAAGAATGATCGGCGAGCGGCTGGATGAAGCAGGCCGGGCGAGCCTGATGAGAAGATTTCTCGATGGAATCCGCCATGATGGCTCCGCGCCCCGGGCGTGAGGGAGAACTGAACCCGCTGCTTCCCAGCTTTCAGTAAAAGGTGAATCGGATTTCTTTATCTTGCTTGACCTGAAGAGTTTGGTGGGTACGGCCACCGACTGCGGTTTCATGGCTGAAAAGGCCATGCTCTACCGATCGCATTTTCATGCTTTGCAACGATGGGTCTGCCTCCGGCGCGGCGGCGCGAATTGGAGCGGCCGAATCGTTTGAGGTAACTCGCTATGCCGATGGCTGTGGCTGAACGATACGCTCGCGCGCTGGCCGAAGTTGCAGGCCCCGAGGGCGACTACGCCGGATTGGCGCGCGAGCTTGAGAGCTTTGCCGAAGTTTACCGCGAGAGCGCCGAGTTGCGGGAGGTTTTTGCAAGTCCCGCTGTTTCTCCTGCCCAGAAAAGAGGCGTGCTGGATGCGATTCTGAAGCGTCTGGAATGCTCTAGCTTGAGCGCTAAATTTTTGCGCGTCTTGCTGGCGCACTACCGGCTGGACCTGCTTCCGGGGATTTTGCACGCCTTCCAGTCGCGCGTCTATGAGCGACTGGGCGTCAAGCCGATGAAAGTAGCTTCTGCATCGACACTGCCGGAGGAGCAACGGACTGCTCTCCGCGAGCGCTTCGGAAGTCTTACCGGCAAGAGAATGGAGATTGAATACAGTGTGGACCCGTTCCTGTTGGGCGGCGTCAAAGCTCAGATCGGCAGCACCGTTTACGACGGCACCGTCCGCGGGGTACTCAACCGGATCAGAGAGCAGGCCGGAGCGGAATGACGCCGAGCTGCGGGCTTGCGCGTATTTGCAGGAGCCGGAGAGTCCGAATTTGTTTTGAGAGGATGAATGAATGGCGCAAATCAAGGCCGATGAAATAACGAGTATCATCCGCGACCAGATCGAGAATTTTGACCGCAGCGTCGAGGTCAGCGAAGTGGGTTCGGTCATTTCAGTAGGTGACGGCGTTGCGCGCATCCATGGCTTGGACAATGTGATGGCGGGTGAGCTGCTTAGCTTGCCGCACGAAGTGGCGGGACTGGCGCTCAACCTCGAAGAGGAGCAGGTGAGCGCGGTGCTGATGGGGGATTATACGCGGATCCAGGAGGGCGATGTCGTGAAACGGACCGGACGCATTATGTCCGTCCCGGTTGGCGACGCGCTGGTCGGCCGCGTGGTGGACCCGCTCGGGAAGCCGCTTGACGACCGCGGCCCCATCGCAAGCACGGAGTTCAATCCGGTCGAACGCATCGCTCCCGGAGTGGTGGATCGCATGCCGGTGCGCGAGCCGTTGCAGACCGGAATCAAGCCCATTGACGCCATGATACCAATAGGCCGGGGACAGCGCGAGTTAATCATCGGCGACCGGCAGACGGGAAAGACGGCGTTGGTGCTCGATACGATTCTGAACCAGCGTGGCGGAGACGTGATCTGCATCTATGTGGCTATCGGCCAGAAACGCTCCACCATCGCCCAGGTGGTATCTACCCTCGAGCAACACGACGCCATGAGCTTTTGCATCGTGGTTGCGGCCAGCGCCTCGCTGCCCGCGCCCATGCAGTACCTGGCGCCTTATGCCGGATGCGCGATGGGCGAATATTTCCGCGATCGCGGCAAGCACGTGCTGTGCGTCTACGACGACCTTTCCAAGCACGCCGTCGCCTACCGCGAGATTTCACTGCTGCTGCGGCGTCCGCCTGGCCGCGAAGCCTATCCCGGCGATGTGTTCTATCTGCACTCCCGCCTGCTTGAGCGCGCAGCCAAGCTGAGCGAAGAGCAAGGGGCCGGGTCGCTGACTGCGTTGCCTATTATCGAGACTCAGGCCGGTGACATTTCCGCCTATATCCCGACCAACGTCATTTCAATCACGGACGGCCAGATTTACCTTCAGGCTGACCTGTTCAACGCCGGCACTCGCCCGGCCGTGGACGTAGGCCTCTCTGTCTCCCGTGTTGGCGGTAACGCGCAGATCAAAGCGATGAAGCAGGTGGCGGGAACGTTGCGGCTGGAGCTTGCGCAATACCGGGAGCTCGCTGCGTTTTCGCAGTTCGGCAGCGACCTGGACAAGGCGACCGTGGCGCAGCTTAATCGCGGGCGGCGGCTAACGGAAATTTTGAAGCAAAATCAGTTCGAGCCGCTCTCCGTTGAAAAACAGATCCTCATCATCTTTGCGGGTACCAATGGCTACCTTGACGATCTGGCTGTGGAGGATTGCCGTCCGTTTGAGAAGGGCCTTTACGAGTTCGTGGACGTCGCCTACCCGAGCGTGCTCGAAAAGGTTGCCCGCCAGAAAGCCCTGGATGATTCCGTGCGGTCTGAATTCCGCAAAGTGCTGGATGAATACAAGGCTAAGCGTTCAACTGAACAGACTGCGGTCAGCAAATAGGGTGAAGATAATCCGTGCCGAACGTATTGGATCTCCGGCGGCGTATCCGCTCGGTAAAGAACACTCAGCAGATCACGCGCGCCATGAAGATGGTGGCTGCGGCGCGCATGAGGCGCGCCCAAGAGCGTGTGCAGAACGCGCGGCCGTATTCACAGCAAATGCGGGCTTTTTTGAGCAGCCTGGCGGCGCGCACCGAAGAAAGCGACCATCCATTGCTCGAGCGCCGGCCGGTGCGCAAGGTGCTGCTTGTGCTCGTAACCGCAGACCGCGGACTATGCGGCGCCTTCAACTCCAATCTGCTGCGAGTGGCGCAGAAATACCTCAACGAGCACAGCGGTCGGGAAACGCTAGCTGTTGCGGCCGGGCGCAAAGGACGGGACTTTTTCCGCAAGCGCGGACACCACATGGAAGCGGAACACGTCAATTTTTTCCAGCGCCGTGTGGAATTTGCAAGCGCGCGGCAACTCGCTTCTCAGGTTTTGAATCTCTACTCAAACAGATCGGTGGACGCGGTGGATTTTATATACAATGAGTTTAAGTCACTCCTGGCCGCGAACCTGAAAGTGGAGCGCTTTCTGCCGATCGAGCCTGCTGAAGTTTCTCAGGGCGAGACGGCCGTGGACTATATTTACGAGCAGCCTCCAGGCGAGATTTTAACTCATTTGCTGCCGCGCTACCTTGAGGCGGAGGTTTACCGGGTCCTGCTGGAATCGCAGGCGGCGGAGTTCGCGGCGCGAATGACGGCCATGGACACCGCGACTCGCAATGCGCGCGATCTCCTAAGCGCTTTAACCTTGCACCTGAACCGCGTGCGCCAGGCTGCCATCACCAAAGAGATCATTGAAATTGTCAGCGGTGCAGCAGCCCTGTAAAAGGACGCTGAAATACCGGTTTGTTGCTGAAATATCCTGATTTGTCATGCTGAGCGCAGCGAAGCGGCTGCTGGTCACACTGAAAACACAAAGCATAGATTCTTCGCTTCGCTCAGAATGACAGGTTTTTTCCGCAATCTGATAAGACCAGCAAGCGCAATCCTGACCAACCCTGAAAGGTTTAAGAGGATCCCTGTGGCAGAACAGAAAATCGGTAAAGTGGTTGAAATAACAGGTCCGGTGGTGGTGGTCGCCTTCCCAGAAGGGCATCTGCCGGAGATCTACAACGCGGTCCACATTGTTTCTGATGGCTACGATGTTCCGTCACCTATCAAGATCACGATCGAAGTCGAGCAGCACTTGGGTGAGGGCCGCGTCAAGTGCGTGGCGATGGAGCCTACGGAAGGTCTCGTGCGCGGAATGAAGGCCATCGACCTTGGCGAACCCATCACGGTTCCAGTAGGCAAAGCGACGCTCGGCCGGGTGCTCAACGTGATCGGCGAGCCGGTGGACAAGCTCGGACCGGTAGTCAGCGACACCCATTCCCCCATTCACCGCCACGCTCCACCGCTTGATGAGCAGAACATCCAGTTGGAGATGTTTGAGACCGGCATCAAGGTGGTCGATCTGATCGAACCTTATCTCAAGGGCGGCAAGACAGGTCTTTTCGGCGGCGCTGGCGTGGGCAAGACGGTCATCATCATGGAGTTGATTAACAACGTCGCCATGAAGCACGGAGGCGTTTCCGTCTTTGCCGGCGTAGGCGAGCGCACCCGCGAGGGCAACGATTTGTGGCTGGAAATGACGGAGTCAGGCGTGATAACGCCCGGTAATCCGGACAAGTCCAAGGCGGCGCTGATTTACGGCCAGATGACGGAGCCACCCGGCGCGCGGCTGCGGGTCGGACTGACTGGATTGACCGTGGCTGAATACTTCCGCGACATCGAGGGGCAGGACGTGCTGCTGTTCATCGACAACATTTTCCGTTTTACCCAGGCCGGCTCGGAAGTTTCGGCGTTGCTCGGGCGGATGCCGTCGGCAGTCGGCTATCAGCCCAATCTTTCCACGGAAATGGGAGACCTTGAGGAGCGCATTACATCTACAAAGAAGGGATCTATAACATCGGTGCAGGCTGTCTACGTTCCTGCCGACGACCTGACCGATCCGGCGCCGGCCACGACTTTCGCGCACCTCGACGCCACCAGCGTGCTTTCGCGGCAAATCGTCGAACTGGGCATTTATCCAGCGGTTGATCCCCTCGCTTCCACCTCGCGCATTCTTGATCCTCGCATCGTGGGCCAAGACCACTACCAGGTTGCGCAGGCGGTGAAGGCCGTCTTGCAGAAGTACAAAGACCTGCAGGACATCATCGCTATCCTCGGCATCGATGAACTTTCCGACGAAGACAAGTTGACCGTGGCGCGCGCGCGCAAGATTCAACGCTTTCTCTCGCAGCCCTTTTTCGTGGCAGAGCAGTTCACCGGCCTGGAAGGAAAATACGTGAAGCGCGAAGACACGATTCGCGGTTTCAAGGAGCTTGTCGAAGGCAAGCACGATGACCTCCCGGAGCAGGCTTTCTACATGGTTGGCCCGATCGAAGAAGCCGTCGAAAAAGCTGAGAAACTACGGGGCTGATTGGGGCAATTCGTCCCGGCTACTGATTAGCCGCGATCATAGATCGCCGCTTTTATCTACAAGCTGCGGAGCTGATATCGAGACAAGCTCGCCCGTTTATGGATCAACCTCTTCCACAACAGATCGATCTGCAGGTGGTCACGCCTGAGCGCCGGGTGGTTTCTGAAACCGTAACCTCGGTTTCTTTGCCGGGCCGCGACGGGCGGCTGGGCATTCTTCCTGGACACGCTCCTCTGGTTTCGGAACTAGCCGCCGGAGTGATTTCCTACGAATACGGAGGAAAGATCGAGTATGTGGCCGTCAGCGGTGGATTCACCGAGGTGCTGCAAGGACGGGTGATCGTGCTGGCTGAGACGGCCGAACGCGCTGAGGAGATTGACGCCGGTCGAGCCCAGCGCGCCAAGCTGCGCGCCGAAGAACATCTGCGTCATGGAGCCGCCGGCGATCCAGATGCCGAGGCTGCCCGGGCCTCGCTTGCCCGGGCATTGGTCCGCCTGGAAGCTGCGCAGGAAACGCCGCGCACTGCGGCCAAAACGAGATGAGCGCCATGGCCGCCAAGATTCGCATGTACACCACCACATGGTGTCCGGATTGCCGCCGGGCGAAGTATTTCTTGGCGCTGCATGGTATTGAAGTTGAAGAGATTAATATTGAAAATACGGAGGAGGCGGTCGAGTTTGTGATGGCTGCTAATTGTGGTAAGCGCCGCGTCCCCACCTTCGAAATCGATGGGCGCACCTTTTACTGCTCACCCTACGACCCGGAAAAGCTCAAGCACGAACTAGGACTTTCCTCGCCCAAGCGCAGCTACCCCTCTAAAGGGTGAAAAGGCGTGAAGAAAATCCGGCCTTTCATCCCACCCCATGGCGAGTTAAACTCGCCGCTACACAACCAAACTGGGCCACTATCCGTTTTTCCTGCTCGCTCCAGCGAGCGGGCGCTTCTGATAAAATGAGTGCGACTGGCCCCTTGACCAGCCGCAGTGCGAGCCTATGTTTTCGCGCCACAACCGGATGATCGGAGTGCTTTACGCGCTCGCCGATGCGCTGTTGGCGCTTGCGAGCTTTTTTCTGGCTCACTCGATCCGGCTTCATCTCAGCGAACTTCGCCCGCTTTACCCTGTTTGGTATTACCTGTGGATACTGCCGGTGCTCCCTGCGTTGTGGGTAGGCGCAGGGTGGGTGACAGGCCTCTACCGTGCTCCTGAGGCTCATGACCCACGGCAGACGCTGACCGGTCCCATCAAAGTTGCGGTCATCGCCACCATCTTGCTCTTCGCTTTTATCTCGGTCTTTAAGCTCGAATACATCAGCCGGTCGTTGCTCGGTCTTTACGCCGCAGTTGACTTGGCGCTGATGATCTTGTTCCGGCGCGCAGCCGGGCGGGCAATCAGCCGGCTGGGCGCTTCGGCGGGCGGATTCCGCCATTTCCTGTTGGTCGGGGTCGCGAGCGAGGCGATTGAGATCGCAAAAACCATCGAGGCCAACGAGCCCCTTGGCATGCTCCTTTCCGGCTTCGCCGTGACGGGCGGCGCGGGAACTGAATCTGTCAATCAATCCGGGTTACGGCGTGTCTATCCCGTCTTTAAAGTAAGAGAGCTGCCGGAGTTGCTCCGGCGCCGCGTGATTGATGAAGTTATTTTCGCAGTTTCCAAAGAGGATCTGGCCCTGCTCGAAGACACCTTCCTTCTATGCGAGCAAGAAGGGGTGAAGACCAGGCTCTCGTTGAGCTTTTTCCCGCATGTTATTTCCCGCGTGTCTCTTGAGCGCCTCAGAGAAATGCCCTTGCTCACATTTTCCACGACGCCGGAAAATGAATATTTCATGCTGCTCAAGCGGCTGGTGGATTTTCTCATGGCGGCGCTATTGACCGCACTCCTTTCGCCGCTGTTTCTCCTGCTGGCCGCTCTGATACGGCTTACTTCCCAAGGTCCCATTTTGTACCGGCAGACGCGATGCGGGCTCGGCGGAAGGGAATTCACCCTGTATAAGTTTCGCTCCATGCGCGCCGGCGCCGATCTGCTGAAGAGGGACCTTCAACACTTGAACGAAATGGACGGCCCGGTTTTCAAAATCAAAGACGATCCGCGTTGCACCGCGATCGGCCGCTGGATGCGGCGGTTAAGCCTGGATGAGCTTCCTCAGTTGATCAACATCTTGAAGGGTGACATGTCCTTCGTGGGTCCGCGGCCGCCAATCCCCTCCGAAGTGGAGCACTATGAACGCTGGCAGCGGCGGCGGTTGCGCATGCAGCCGGGGCTGACCTGCCTGTGGGCGCTCGAAGGCCGGAATAAGCTCGACTTCAAACGCTGGATGGAGTTGGACCTCGAATACATCGATCATTGGTCTCCTCTGCTTGACTGGAAAATTCTCATCAAGACCGTGCCGGTGGTGCTGTTTGGCCGCGGCGCTTTTTGAGCGGATACCCGGCAGCTTGTCATGCATTGCTACTCCCACAATGCATGAAAATGCCCCCTTACCCGCCCTCGTGCCTCCGGCGCCCTCTCCCGGCGGAAGAGCGCTGTGATGTAACCGGTAATTCCAGTCCCTCTCCCCGTCCGGGGAGAGGGTGGCGAGCGGAGCGAGCCGGGAGATCCGGCAAAGGCTCCTGAGGCGAGGGATTGAGGTCAGAGGAGCGGCTTGGTGCGTTATCTCATTCTCAGTGACATTCACAGCAATTTGGAAGCATTCCAGGCCGTGCTCGAGATGGCGCGCGGCAAATATGATCAGGCAGCGTGCCTGGGTGACGTCGTAGGGTACGGCCCAGACCCGAACGCCGTGATCGGCCTTCTACGGCAGATTAGCTGCGCCGTCATTCGGGGAAATCACGACAAAGCCTGCAGCGGGATCACGACCATCGAAGATCTTAACCCTATCGCCAAGCTGGCAATTTTATGGACGCGTCAGCAGCTTACGCCTGAAAACCTGGCTTACCTTCGCCAGCTTCAAGCCGGCCCCCTTGCAATGGCTGGATTCGAAATGGTCCACGGCTCAGCAGAAGATGAGGATCAATATCTTTTTGGCCCTGCAGAAGCGATTCCGGCCTTGCGGAAGCAAGCGGCGCCGCTTGTGTTGTTCGGTCACACGCACCATCAGGGTGGATTCGCCCTAAGCCACCGCGGCTTGTTCAAGAGCATCGCCGCCCGCTCTCATCGCAAGGAGCGAGTGATGACCGTTGATTTGAGGGATGGCGCTCGCTATCTCATCAATCCCGGCTCCACTGGCCAGCCTCGCGACCGGGACTGGCGGGCGGCGTTCGCCATACTCGATGAGTCCAAACGCCAAATCGAATTTTACCGCGCGCCCTATGAGCTTGCCCTTACCCAGAAGAAAATGGCCCAGGCTGGATTGCCCCAGTTTCTCATCGACCGGCTGAGCGTGGGGCGCTAGGCGCCTACGCCACAAAAGAAACTCTCACGCCGGAACAGGCAATCTGAAAATCTTGCCGTACTTCTGCGCCAGCACACCCAGAAAAAATCTCGCAAAGCGCCCTTCGGCATCCAAACGCTGCTCGATGCTGGCGGTATTTGTGGCCCGCATGGTCGTGAGTTGCCGGAAGAAATCCTGTGGCCGGATGATCAGGATGCCTTTCCCCAGCACGGGGCTAGTTTCTACAGGGCCATCATACACAGTGACGTACAGTGTCGTTGTGTCGTGCCACGCATCACAGAGAGGCTGGTCTTGAATCAGCTTGAAGCCTACGAAAAAGTAAACGCGGCCATTGTCAGCGTTGAGCGGCATCCGGTACCACATGCGGCGCGTGGCGGGCTGGGCGGGGTCTACTTCAAACAAGTTGAAGGTTCCGCCAGTGATAGTCAGGGGCAGAGGAGAAAGCGCCGGGGCTACCACGGTTCCCACCATGCGCGCAGCGTGCTGGGGGTTTGTCAGCATCTCCTCGAGATCCTCGGACACAATAGTGAGCGTGAAGGTGAAAGGCGAATTTCCAGTCTTGCCCGCATCAGCCCCCCGCTGGTAGTCATCCTTAACCTGCATTGAAAAATAACCCGTCATGGTTTCGGTGAACTCGATGCCTGCCTTTGTAGGAGCAGGCGGTTGCGCTGCCTGCGACGGCAGTTTGTAATCGATGGTCCATCCGCGGTCGCGCGCGGCAAGGGCCACGGCTCGCTCCGTGAGCGCTGAAATGGTCAGCAGGGGATTGACCCCCAGGGGCAGCGGAACCACAGAGCCGTCCATTACGTACAGATTGTCATACGCCGCCGCTCCGAGCGCGGAGCTGAACACCTGGCCTTTAGGGTTCACCACGCCGTGATCTGCGTCTTCCGCCATCACGCAGCCGCCCAGCGGGTGAACGCTCATCAGGCCGTTGTGGAGCAGCTTTGACCACAACGGGTCGATGACGTATTCGCCGCCCAGAGCTTGCGCGGCTTCACGAAGGCGGGCGCTTACTTTATTGAAAATCGGCTGCTCGCCCACGCCCGGCCAGTGAATGCGTAACTGATCGTTTTCAAGCGTCATCCGGCCAGCGCCGTCATCGTGCGCCATCACCAGGTACGTTTCCGTGTTGCGGACCGCGCCATGGTAAGGACCCTCAAGCCAGCTCGCGAGCTTACGCTCATCTTCCCGAAAATCTTCGCCGAGGCCCGGCTTGACTTGCCGGCCGCCCACTTCTGCTGCGGCAGCAAGACTTGCGGGCAGGAACCCAGCCAGCGGGCCAGGCGGAGACCCTTCTTCGATCACGATGCCGTCATCGAGCACAGGCTGCTCGCGCATATCGATAATTCCGGCAATGCACGGACCCACCGGAGGAATTTCTCCGGGCCGGTGGTGTCCCCAGCCGACGCCGTTGATGTCGTGATCAGTGTCGTAGGCGAAAGCCAGCACGTCTCCGTTGCCGGTAAAGTGTTCGCCCACCTGATCAGAAAGAGCGAGCCCGTGAGTTTTCGATCGCAGCAGGATTTCAGTTGAGCCGAGCGTGCCGGCGCCGAGAATGAGCACGTCAGCGCTGACCGTCATGTCGGGCGCGTTGAACTGTTCCCGTCCAACCCCCAATATCTCTATGTGGACCAGCCAGCGGCTGCCACTGCGCTCCACCCATCGCACATCAACCTGCGTGTAGATATCCGCGCCGTGATTTCTGGCGTCCGGCAGGTAGTTCATAATGAGCGTGTTCTTGGCCGCGTAATTGCAGCCCGTGACACAGTCGCCGCAGCACACGCACGGACGTTGCTCCACGCCCACGTGATTTTGACCGGTCACTCTGAAGTTGACGTTGATGGGTGGATGATAAAATTTTGCTCCCATGCTTTTTGCCGAGAGCGCCAGCGCCTGCAGTTTCGGCAGGACAGGGAAGCCCGACGAAGGGTAAGGCTCCGGCTTCAGCATTTCCTCCGCGCGGCCATATCCGTCTTCTACCAGTGTTGCCAGATCATCCTTCAGAGCCTTTGGCCATCGGGCGTCCTGAAACACGCGCGGCTCGGCGCGCAGAGCGACGTTGGCGTTCACAAGCGACGTTCCCCCCAGGCCGCAGCCCTTAAAGACGTTAATGTCTGCGTTGATGTTGAACTCGTAGAGGCTGCTCTTCAGGCCGATGCGTCCATCGGGAGTTGTGGCCTGCATTTCCTCAACAGCGTCCAGCCCAGTGTTGGGATATTCGCCGGGTTGGAATTCCTTGCCGCGTTCCAGGATGCACACCTGCTGCCCCGCGCGCGCCAGGCGAGAGGCGGCGATCGCCGCGCCGTATCCTGAGCCAACTACGACCACCGTATAGTGGTTCTTGATCTGTTCGATAGGAGAAGATAGACGTGACATAGCCATTCAACCACTCCGTCAGTAAGAGTAAACGAGCGAATTAGAGCATCATGCAAGAATTGACGCGCACTATATCATTGTCAGGCGCGGCGGCGCAAATGAGATAGCCTCCGGCAGCTCCTCGGTTTGAAGCGAGCGCGTGGTAGCGGGCTTATCTCGCCAACCCGGAGATGACATAGAGCCGGAAATGGCGGCGTAAAGCCGCCCCTACCTCATCGGCTACATAGGTCCTCGATCCGAATCGGGAATAGGGCTATAGGTTTCACCCTGCTTTTTACTGATTCCAAATCATCTTTCCGCTTTGCCCTGGCCTCTCCCGCCTGCGCGGGCAGGCGGCTACATGCTTCATCCAGCCTAGCAATTCCGAGTGAGACGAGGGAGACGGATGAGACCCGTGAGGCAATAAATTTCAGGGTCTGTTCTTCGATCTCTGCGCCGGGGCGTTGCGCTCGAGCCCAGGAGCAGGCAGAATGCTTGCGTGGCTGACGGCAAGATGCGGGCGCTACCTCATTCACGGGTGGAATAATGAGCAAGCAAAAAGCCTGGGTTTCATGGAGCAGCGGCAAGGATAGCGCGTGGGCGCTCGAAGCTGTGCGGCAGAAAAGCGATGTTGAAGTCGTGGCGCTCTTGACCACGGTGAATCAGACGCATCATCGAGTGGCAATGCATGGGGTACGCGAGGAATTGCTGGAGCAGCAGGCGCAAGTCCTTAGCTTGCCGCTCGTCCAGGTTCCACTGCCTTGGCCCTGTCCGAATGCGGCGTACGAAGCGGCGATGACTGGAGCTATCGAGCGAGCGCGCCGCGAAGGCGTGACGCGAATGGTGTTTGGCGACCTGTTCCTGGAGGACGTCCGGCGGTACCGCGAAGAGAAGCTGGCAGGGACTGGAATCGACCCGCTGTTTCCGCTTTGGGGGATAAATACGGCCGGCCTTGCGCGCCGGATGGTTGAGGTTGGATTGCGCGCCAGGCTTACCTGCGTTGACCCGAAGAAATTGGACCGCAGCTTCGCGGGGCGCATCTTTGATGCCGGCCTTCTGGCGGACCTTCCTCCGGGTGTCGACCCCTGCGGCGAAAACGGCGAATTTCATACCTTCGCTTTTGCCGGACCCATGTTTCGCCATCCGATCCCAATCGAGGCCGGCAAAGTGGTCGACCGGGATGGGTTCGTATTCGCGGACCTGCTTCCGCAACCCCAACGCGAATCCGTTAGCCGCTAGCCCGGATTATTCATGAGCGTGCCAGACAACGGCGGAAGGGCACGGTTTTAACCGTGCCGTTATGGGCGCCCAACAAAATACTTACGTTTCGCGCCGCGTTTTCGGCGGGGTTGAAACCCCGCCCTTCCGCAGACGCTAACCCCTTCATGAATAATACAGGCTAGAGCATTCCTTTGGCGCGAGGCGAGCCGCTCTTGTGCTAATATGCGAGATTTGAGCCGGTCGCGAGCTACGCCGGCCCCGGCAGATACAACATGAAGATTGAGATCCGCAACCACTCCTTGAGGACGGCGCTCGTCGCGCTTGTAATCGTGGTTTGCGTCTTGGCGGTGGTTTGGGTTGCAAAAACTTATTTCGGGACCCTGGTGGCGGAGCACCCGACGGCGGCCGGTCTCACTTCCGCCTCGCGCCTTGATCCTGGAAACTCTGACTACGCGCTGGACCTGGGAAGGCTTTACGAATACAGTGTGATGAATGCCCGCCCAGACCTCGCCCAGAAGGAGTTGCTCCGGGCGATCCGATTGAACCCCTATAACACACAGGCTTGGCTGGATCTCGGAACAAGTCTTGAACTTGAAGGAGATATTCGTGATGCCGAGACATGTCTCCAGCGTGTTGATCAACTCGCTCCGCGCCTCCCAAAATACCAATGGGCCGTCGGAAACTTTTATCTCTTGCACGGCGACGTAGATAAATCGTTCCCGCACTTTAAGATGGTCCTGGCTGGGAATCCTTCATACGCGCAGGCCATCTATCAGACCGCATGGAAAGCCTCCGGTAATGCGGCCCAGATTCTTTCGGAACTGATCCCGAAAGACGCTGGGAGTGAGCTGAATTATCTCAACTTTTTGCTCTCAACTCACCGGCTGGACGAGGCAGCGCCTGTTTGGAATCGCATCGCCAAAGGGTCAGATCAATTTGATCCGGCGCAAGCCGCGCAATACATTGACGCTCTCATCGGCGCCCACCGGGCAAGTGACGCTTACGCGGTTTGGGGCGTCCTTCGCAGCAAAGGACTTATCCCGGCGACTGATGAAGCGACGTCCCGCAACCTGGTCGAGAACGGCGATTTTGAAAACAGGCTTCTGGGCATGGGCTTCGGTTGGCGGGTCGCCGCCGTGAGCGGCATCTACGTTGGTTTAGACCAATCTAACTTCCACTCACCTGGCCATTCCCTGCTGATTCAGTTTCCTGGCACGGAAAACTTCGAATATCACAATATCTACCAATATGTTCCCGTCCTACCTGATCACGCTTATCAATTGACAGGTTTCGTCAAAACGGAAAAAATTACCACCGACAGCGGTGTACGGCTAGAAGTACGGGACGCTTACCAACCTGCAACGCTCGATAAATACAGCGATCAGGTGACCGGTACGTCGCCGAGTTGGCTGCCCTTGAATATTGATTTCAAAACCCCGTCCAAGACCAGTCTCATCCTTGTAATCATCGCGCGGCAAGCCAGCCAAGAATTCGACAACCAGATATCCGGAAAAATTTGGGTGGATGACGTAAGTCTCACGCTAGCCACCAGCCGAGGCGCGGCAGGGTTTTAACTCCAGCTTAAGGAACAGGACGTGTAGGGAATTAATACATGGGCCATGTAATTTCTATCGGCGGCAGCCATCACGGAGTTTACATCAAGGTCTTTATTATCAGTTAGCTATGTATACAGTTGGTTTGGCGGGTGAGTTGCTTAAAGAAAAAGTGCGTAGCTACTCTCGGCCCTCGACACATCCAGTGCAGCGCCGGAAGCGAAGTAACGCCCGCGGTTCCCCCCTCCCCGCGGAAAAAACGAGGCTCTTGGCGCAGATCGCCGAGCCGCAGCAATGCGGCAGGTGATCTGCCCAAGGCTTTGACTTCCACAGAAAACCCCATGCACAATAACGACTTAGGCTACTGAAGGAAGCTGTCTAGCGCTCAATCCTAATGTTCATCTGAGCTGGACGGATGTTCACCTTGCCAGCAGTATTCCACGCCGAGTTTTTAGAAAGACTGAGCAAGTTTGCAAGGATGCGATAAGCTCCCGTGACGCCCTCGGGAAGCTGGCGGTAAAAAGCGTAGGCGCAGTAAATATAGACGCCTTTTCCGTAGCGGGCGATGAGAAGCCCTCCCGATTGCGGAGCTTGACCTGGATCATGCGTCTCCAGCAAGGCTTCATAATGCGGGTCCCAGGAAGACATGAAACCATGCCCGCGCTCTTCTACCCAGCCGTTGAAATCCTTTACTGTGATTTTATTGGGCCAGGAAAACACCGGGCTTGATGGGTTCACGATGACCATCGGCGAATGCTCGTCTACCACGACCTCCGGGTTGGTGGTGAGCTTATAGGGATAAGGACCGTAGTTGTGGTCGTACTCAGGCGATTGATATTGTACGATCAAAGCGCCGCCTTGCTTCACATACTCGAGGAGGCGCGTGTTGTAAGCCTTCAAGCTGCTGCGCACGTCATAGGCGCGTTGGCCTACTAGAATCACGTTGTATTTCTTAAGGTCTCCGTTCGCCAGATCGCTTGCGGTTAGAAATTGAACGTGAATGCCCAGATTCTCAAGGGACTGCGGCATCTCGTCTCCCGGTCCCATTACGTAACCCACATTTAAGCCAGGGGCCATTTTCACATTTACACCGGTCGTGTGATAGGCGGCGGGCCGGTAATAGTTGTAGTGGCGTAAGCCAGGATACCCCACTGCTTGGTATCCCTCGGTGTATTCGCGTCCTGCGAACTCTGCTGCTGCCGTCACCGTGTACGGCTTCTGCTTTAGGCCAGTTGGGATCACTTTGAACTCAACCGGTTGCTCTTGTTCGTCCTTCTCCGTTGTGAACGTGGCTCTGGCTGGCTCTGACCTCCATCCTGCGGGCAACGCCAACCTCACTGTCCCGGTGGCTGGCCCCTTCACGTTGCTATGAATCAACGTGCGCACTTCAAACGACTGCGAGTCCAAGGGCACGATACCCGCTGGCGGATCAATCCATATCGATATCGCCGGAGCGACGGCCAAAGGATGGAGAACTGTGCCCAATCCCGTGATTCGCTCTACGGCCTGCACCACCTCCTTCATTTCCACCGGCGCTCCATCGTAGTCAAATTTCACCCAGGCTGAGAGAGGATAAGGCGCGAAAGAAAGATTTAGGTATCTCTTGTCTGTGATGTTGTAGTAGGGTTGCTCGATGTTCGGGCGAGTGAAGTACGGCCGTGTGGCCGCGGCATGCCGCGGCACAATCACCCGGAAGCGGGCTGTTTTGCCCTTAACCAAATTTCCAGTCATCTCGCCTTGCGGCGTGACCGTCCAATTTTCCCCTTCGGGCGTCTCCAACCCGATTTGGCTCAGTTCCACCGGGGCGCCGCTCTGGTTTGCAACGTGTACCTCCACCGAAAACTTCTGCCCTGGAATCGCCTCCTGAAAGGTTGGCGGCAACCCCTCAAATCGCGCCAAAGGGCCTGCGGGGGGATTTGTTGGCGCGACGACTGCCTGTAAATCGAGCCCCAAAGCCAGGACCAGCGCGTTGTTGAACTGCGCTCTCTTAATCTGCAACTCATACGTCACATCGTATTTGGTTTCCGTGGTCAGATTGCTTGCAGCCACCTCTGCGATCAACGCGTTCGCCGCATTCAGACCCTGGGCCAGTAATGGTGCGATTTTCGCCGGGCGTTGGAGTGAAAATTGCCTCATCGCGTTCTCAACGACACCATTCAGGCGGCTCAAGCCTTGCTTCAAAAAGCCTGTGTCCTGGCCTTTCGCTAAATCTGCGATTCCCATCAGCGAGACGTCAATGCCATCGAAAAAGGACTGTTCATGGTTAGTTGTCCGTACTCTAGAGCCAAAGCGGTGATACGGGCTCATCATCTGACCGGCAAGCGGAATCGCCGGGCCGCCGTTTTGTGATTTCTGAAAGCCCAGGCCTATTCGAGCGGTCTGAAGGTAGGATAATCCCAACCACGGCGCAACCTCGCCTTCCGGAATTTGCACGTTCGCGCTCAATATCCCGGGCATCCAGCGGTCCATAATATAGTTGTAGAATCGCACCGGGTAATAATGGCGATCGGCATAGTCATAAAGCCCTTTGGCCGTGGGCTTGAAAAACGGCGGGCGCGCGTAGTCCTTGAGCGGCGTCCAGGGGTGCAGACCGTCTCTGATCTGATCGGGAAACGCCTTCGGGTCTCCCGCCATTTTGAAGACCAGTTGCGCTGTTTCACCGGCTACCTGATGATTGCCGTGGCCGTCAGTTGGCCCTCCTACAAAGACCGAAGTCACCACAAGCGGCCTCGTCATCCGTACCACGCGAACCTCATCATAAAGCACGCGATTCAGCGTCCACTGAGCGAGCGTCCCTTCTTTCCGCTTTGAGAAGCCAAAATCACAGACGCGAGTCCAGTACTGCTGCGCTCCATAGTAGCGGTCGGCCGCCAGTAATTCTTCGGTCCGCACCAGGCCCAGTTCATCCCAATAATTTTTTGACATCACGTTCTGGCCGCCTTCGCCGCGGTTGAGCGTCAGCAAAACGACGCGGGCGCCCTGGCCTCGGGATTCATAGGCCAACATGCCGCCGTCTTCGTCATCCGGATGCGCTGTGAACATGATCAGACTGGCCCGCGTGTGGAGCTTGAGCAACGATTGCCACAGCGCTGCCGCGCCCCGGTCGATGGGCAAGGGCCAGGCGTTTACCGAAGGCTGCAAGGCGAAATCGCGAGGAGTGGGCGACTCCGCCAAGCCCAGAGCAGCCAGAAGCGCCAATGTGACTCCGGCGATCAGGATCCACTTCAAAGAACGCAATCTCATCTTCCTCGCGTATCCTTGCTCTAAATACTCCGTGTTCTCAGTGACCGCTGTGGCAAGAACCTTTCACCACTGAGGGCGCAGAGAATACAGAGCCAATGGGCGGCAGCCCCCGCTATCCACATGTGCGCAGACAACAAGGGATGGTAGCATGACCAGACCGCTGCGCCGGGGTCTTCCAGCCTGGCGCAGCCCCATCCGGGATGGGCGCCACACGACCAGAATGCAGGAAACACCACCCCATCAAAGTGAGGTTACGGCGGTTGTAGCGTAGCGTTTCCCCAATTTTCTTGCGCAAGCTCCGAGCGAGGCGTGCTCTTGTCGGAGTACGCGATGCTCTGTACACTGTAGCTCGGACGGAGGACACTGAACATGACCCCAGAATTGCAGGCGCTTACTCAACGGCTGGAGGATGTCGAAAAGCAAGTTGCTCACCTCGAGGCGCTGGCAGTCTGGCGCTCCGACGCCGAGGAGACGGTCGCCGCCCGGACGGTCAATGCGCGAAAGTTTGTTGTTTCGGACGCACATGGAGTGCCCAGGGCCGAGCTGGGCATGACGATTCCGGCAGGCCAAACGGAAGAACATCCATGGCTCGGCCTCTTCGATGCGAATGGGAATGTGCGCGCGTGTTTAGGTGTGCATGGAGGACTGCCGTGGCTGGAATTCTATGACGGAAACCAAAAACGAGTCGTGAACCTGTGGGTGGACGAACACGGTCCGGGCATAGGCTTGCACGACGGGAATGGGAAGGCGGCTGCGGTTATCGATCTGTCGAAAGACGGCCCGTTGATCATGCTCCACGATGCGAACGGGAAGCTAGCTGTATCCGTTTCGATGTGGGAAGGCCGACCGTCTCTAACGTTACACGACCCGAGCGGAAAGGGGCAACTGAGCCTGCAAGTAGGCCCCTCCGGCACCAAGAAGTTGCTCATGGTCGAGCACGGTGGCGAGGCTCAGCCCTCAGTTGGGCCGAGCCTGAAGCTCGAGGTGACCAGCGATGGGCCGTGTCTGCAATTCGGGAAGGACAACAAGGTGTTTTGGTCGGCGCCGCAGGGACCGCCAACGGGCCGGGGTTGACCTGGTACGGCCCGGCTCCGTAGATGCTAAGATTGAAGCGAGAGCATGGATGACAAGCCCATCGTCGCCTTCGACACAAGCGCCATCAACGAGCTCGCCAGGGACCCCGACTCCGCGGCCCTGGTC
>JBOGJZ010000190.1:0-2470 GCA_050745645.1 Terriglobia bacterium
AACGGGAGCAGCAGAAGACGGAGCGGCTGGCGCGCCCGGCGTGGCAAGTCTAGTGCTACAAGTGGAAGGCGGTGGGGGAAAGTCAAAATGAACCCAGCAAGTGCTGGCAGCTCAGGCAGTTCTGAAAATAATCCGCGATCCCCGATTTGGATTCGGGCGAACGCGAGAGGCCGCGCGCTGAAGTTTGTTTTCGGGCAACGCCGGCGGCGCCGTCTCACCGCCCGGGTGGTTCCGCTGCTGAGCCTCGCCGGGTTCTATGCGATGCGGCTGCTGACCCAATCCGCTCCTCCGGCCGAGCGAGGCGACGAATGCGGCTTATGAAAACCCCGAAACTGGGGGATGGCAAAGCGCTTCAGGCTCTTGACTAAAGCGGCTCCTCAAGACAAGATAGCAAGGATGCGCGCAAGCGCACAGCCTGTTTTAGGGAAGTCTCCGTTTCATGCAGAAACACTATTGAGGATTACAAATTATAATGACATCCGCAGTTGGTGCAGTAATCTGCTAGGCGCCGGCTTTCTGTCGTTTAGCAGTTTGTTGAAAAACTCACTCAGCCTGTCATCCTGAGGAGCCGAAGGCGACGAAGGATCTCGCAAGTCCTTAAAAATAGCAAAAGCAGATTCTTTCCGACTTCGCCGGGACAGGTCGCTCCGCTCAGAATGACAGGGGCGGAACGTTTTTCAACAAACTGTTAGAGAACTCTGCTCCAGCAAAAAAAGCGTCACTATAGTTTGTAATCCTCAATAAGAGAGACCGCTCGCTGGCATAGCATTGAGCGAGTCGCGGCGGCCCAGCGTGGCGCACGCTATTTGGGGTGCTGGGGCGGCAAACTGCAGCGTGGTTCGTGCATGGCCGGATACCGCCACGCCCCGAAGCCCAAACAACATCTAATAGGAGGTTTCATGAACGCGAAGGAAGTCTTGGAGTTCGCTGCGCAGAACAATGTTAAGGTGGTAGACATCCGTTTCACCGATCTCCCCGGTATCTGGCATCACGTCTCCTATCCCATTCACCAGGTTGACGAGAAGTCTTTTGAAGACGGTTTTGGCATGGATGGTTCGAGCATCCGTGGCTGGGCTGCGATTCACGAAAGCGACATGCTGCTGGTTCCAGACCCAAGCTGGCTCATGCTGGACGATTTCACGGATACGCCGACGCTGGTGATGATCGGTGACATCGTTGATCCTGTTACCAAGGAGCACTACCAAAAGGATCCGCGCCACATCGCCAAGAAGGCGCAGACTTATCTTGCCTATACAGGCATCGGCGACACCGCCTTTTTTGGGGCCGAGGCGGAGTTCTTCATTTTTGACAACGTGCGTTTCGACCAGGCCCAGCAGCACGGTTATTATTTTGTGGACGCCGAAGAAGGCCGCTGGAATTCTGGCCGCGAGAAAGACAACCTGGGCTACCGGCCGCGCTACAAAGAAGGATATTTTCCGGTTCCACCCACGGACCATTACCAGAATCTCCGCAGCGAAATGGTGGCAGTTATGGAAAAAGCCGGCATGACTATCGAGTGCCACCACCACGAAGTTGCCACGGGCGGACAGTGCGAAATCGATCAGAAGTTCAATCCCTTGGTTACGGCCGCCGACTGGATGATGATCTACAAGTATCTGATCCGGAACGTCGCTTACCAGTACGGCAAGACTGTTACGTTCATGCCCAAGCCGCTATTTCAGGATAACGGCTCCGGCATGCATACTCATCAGAGCATTTGGAAAGACTCCAAGCCTCTGTTTGCCGGTGATAAGTACGCCGGCCTCAGCCAGATGGCCCTGTGGTACGCTGGAGGGCTGCTAAAGCACGCGCCCGCGGTAGTGGCATTCGCAGCGCCGACTACGAATTCCTATAAGCGGCTGGTGCCTGGTTTCGAGGCGCCGGTTAACCTGGCTTATTCGCGGCGCAACCGCAGCGCCGCCATCCGCATTCCAATGTACTCCGCGAGCCCCAAGAGCAAGCGGCTGGAGTTCCGTCCTCCTGATCCTTCCAGCAATCCTTATCTGGCCTTCGCGGCGATGCTCATGGCCGGACTTGATGGGATCGAGAACAAAATCGATCCGGGCGAGCCGCTCGACAAGGACATTTACGATCTCGGCCCGGAAGAGCTGGCCAAGGTTCCCTCGCTGCCTGGAACACTGGAGGAATCGCTGCGCGCTCTTGAGAAGGATCACGACTTCCTGATGAAGGGGGACGTCTTTACCGAAGAGCTAATCGAAACCTGGATCGATTACAAAATGAAGAATGAAGTTCAAGCGGTCGGGCAGCGCCCTCACCCTTACGAGTTTGCGTTGTACTACGACATTTAACAATTCGCAACCCGCAGCGGTTCTGATTGTGACAACCGCAAAGCATGAGACTGCGGGCGGAAGGGGATGGATTTGCCACCGGCAACACCTTGCGTTGCGCGGTACATTCCATTGACTAATTCTCACCGAAAGATTCATAATGATTGCTCAAATTCACAGGA
>JBOGJZ010000191.1:0-9042 GCA_050745645.1 Terriglobia bacterium
ACTGCTGCGGTAGCTCGCCGGATGGTAACAAGAAATCACGCGCAGGGCGCGGCCTTCAGGCGCCGGCAGGCTCAGATTCTCAACAGCCCATCCCTGCTTGCCGAGCAATACGTCCCAGGACGGCACGTCCCGCGATTCGCGGCCTAGCACGAAACGATAGAACTGGAGGTAGGCGTCCTCGCCTAAAAGGACTATCGTCCGCGCGTTGGAAAACAGCCTGAGCTCTTCACGCAGGTGGCGGGCGCAATTCTCCAGCGCTTTTTCCGGCACAGGGGCAACGAGCGCATGGCAGCGCAAGGCGTCGGTGAGCACGCAATTCTTCTTGAACTCCGCGACGCTTTTCGCGCCCACCAGATTAAGAACTCCGGAGATGAACCGGTCCTTCCCTTGCGGGTTGCGGTAAACGTAATTCTGGGCATTCCAGCAGGAATCGCGGCCGATCACAATAACTTCGATTCCGTTGAGATCGGGATAATCGCTCTTCAAATAGTTCATCAGGAATTCGCGGGGCGGCAGTGTAATAGAACTGATAGCGGCGCAGTCGCGGCAGTTCTTTATTTGTGATCTCAGGTTTTCGGTTTCGAGGCCCGGAGCTCGCGCGAGGCTGTTTGCGCCGCACCGGCTGCCGCAGGCAGCTTCCAGGAGCTCCTCTTCGGTGGCGCCGCGAGGCCCCAGGATCATATTGTCGATCAGCCGGGTCTGGCCCAGGCGCGCCGCAATCAGGGCTACGCAACCTGTTTCAATACGCTCAACCGTTTCAAGCGAAACGGGGTCAACTATAGCTGCATAATCCAATTGCACGCCGGGCGCCTCTGCTAAAACCTCGTGCATCGCATCGAGCACGCCGGTGGCGCTCGTCTCGCCGCTCCACACCCGGTCGCGCGCGCGCATGAGGCTGCGGCTCAAAGCTCGCGCGGAGACCCGCTCCTCCGCGCTCAGGTATTCGTTCCGCGAGCTCGTAGCAACGCCGTCCGCATCGCGCACGATGGGGCACATCACCACCCGCACGCCGGCGTTCAGATCCGCCGCCACATGACGGATCAAAACCACCTGCTGAAAATCCTTTTGGCCGAAATAGGCGGCATCCGGCGCGATAATGTTGAACAGCTTAATCACAACCGTGGCTACGCCGCAAAAGTGGCCGGGCCGCGAAGCGCCCTCTAAGACCTTCCCTGCTGGACCGGGGTCAACAAAGGCGCTGAAGCCGGGTGGGTAGAGTTCGGCCACGCCAGGAGCGAAGACGGCATCTACGTTGAACGGACGCAGCAGGTCGAGGTCTCTTTCCCGATTACGCGGATACCGGTCAAAGTCTTCTCCCGGGCCGAACTGGGCGGGATTCACGAAGATGGATACGACAGTCGCGTCACACTGGCTCTTGGACCGGCGGACGAGGCTCAGATGGCCATCGTGCAAGGCTCCCATCGTCGGGACGGAGCCCAGCGTTTTCCCGGCGCCATGATTGCGGCGGGAGAAAACTTTCATCGCCTCAACCGATTCGATGAGTTGCATAAAAGAATCTTCAGGTTGTCCGGGGGAGCGAAGAGGCCTCAAATTGATCCCGCACCTCTGCCGGCCAGTGGTAGGACTCGGCCTCGCTCGGGAAGCGCCCTTCCAGCACGTCAGCGCGATAGCGCGCGAGCGCCTGGCGTGCGATCTCCGCAGAACTGGCATAGGCGCGCACGAACTTGGGGCGCGGTTCAGGAGTCAGTCCAAGAAGATCATGGATGACCAGCACCTGGCCGTCACAGTCCGGGCCGGCGCCAATTCCGATTGAAGGGATGCGCAGTCTTCGAGTGATGAGGGCTGCCAGCTCGCGCGGGATGCCTTCCAGCACTACTGCGAAAGCGCCCGCGTCCTCAATGGCCTGAGCATCCGCCAGAATCTCCGAAGCGGCCTCAAATGTTTTCCCCTGCACGCGGTGCCCTCCCATGGCATGGACGGATTGGGGCGTCAACCCCAGATGACCCATCACGGGAATTTCAGCGTCAACCAGGCGGCGAATCATTGCAGCCCGTTTACGCCCCCCTTCCAATTTCACCGCTTCAGCGCCGCCTTCCTTGAGATAGCGGACGCCCGTGGCGACAGCCTTGTCTTCGCTCACGTGATAAGCGCCGAAAGGAAGGTCTGCTACAAGCAACGCCCGCCGCACCCCGCGCCGGACGGCGCGCACATGATGAAGCATTTCATCCACCGTAACGGGCAAGGTAGATTCGTATCCAAGAACTACTTGGGCGAGGGAATCGCCGACCAGAACCACATCAATGCCCGCGTCATCGACAAGGCGGGCGGTAGGAAAATCGTACGCTGTAAGGCAGGTAATTCTTTCACCGCGCAATTTGCACTGCAGGATAAGCGGAACGGTGATCTTGCTCACGGCCTCTCGAACAGGGTCCATGGCAGTCCTCCGAAGCGGTTAATTTTGACGTCTCAGTCTGCCGAAGCAGATCCAAGCGGCAGAAAATACTGCGTTCCCTTCACCGGCTGGCTTAACCTTTGGAGCAACTCCTGGAGGTCGCGGCCGTGCTCTACAAAATCGATCCCGGAAGTTTCCACCACCAACAGGTTCGTCTCGTGGTAATGAAAGAAAAAATGATCGTAAGCCTCTACCACGGCCTTAAGGTATTCATCGGAGATTTGCTGCTCCGCAGGCTCGCGTTTGCGTCCGATGCGTTCGCGCAGTGTTTCGAGCTTCGCTTGTAAGTATATCACCAGGTCGGGTATCGGCGCCTGCTCTGCAAATAGCCCGTAGTAATGCTCGTAAAGCTCGAGCTCTTCATCCTCAAGGTTGAGGTAAGCGAAAATCTTATCCTTGGCGAAGAGGTAATCGCTCACAATCATGCGGCTGGCCGTGCCGCTGAAATCCAGATTCTGCCATTGCTTGAAGCGTTCCCACAGAAAATACAACTGGGTCTGGAAGGCAGCGCCCGGCTTGCCCTGGTAGAAGCGTTCGAGGAAGGGATTATCCTCAACGTCGCACAACCGGCCCGCCCTCAGCCGTTCCGCAACGAGGTCAGCCAGGGTTGTTTTACCTACGCGCAGAGGCCCTTCGATGGCGATGAATCGCGGCGGCTCGTGGAGAGGGATTGCGGCGGTCATGAGTACGGCTCGCTGTGTAGCCTGATCACCTGACTACGGTCCGGCGTATCGTGCAGCAGTTCTCGCGCCGTACGGTCAAAGCTGGGATGACGAGCGTCCGGCGCGAGCTCGTTGAGGGGAACCAGCACAAAACGCCGCTCCGCCAGCTGCTCATGCGGTACGACAAGCTCTCGCGACCGGATCACCGCATTCTCATATAGCAAGATGTCAATATCAATGGCCCGAGGTCCTTTGACCACTCCAGGACGGCGCCCGCCAGCCCGTTCCACCGCCTGGCATGCCCGCAACAACTGCATGGGCATGAGGTCCGTCTCAACTTCAGCCACGCAGTTCAAAAACCACCCCTGGGGAAGAAAATCGACAGGCTGGGTCTTGTAGTAAGATGAAGTGCGCCTCACCCAGACTCCTCCCGCCGCCAACCCGCCGAGCGCCTGCTTCATGCGGGCAAGCCTGTCACCGAGGTTCGAGCCCAGTGAGAGATAAGCTCGCTTCATGGCGGATCGGAGAGCGCAGGCAGGGTGGGCGTCACGTTTCGCGGAAGCGGAAAATTCAGATGCCGGTACGCCGGCTCATTGGCGCGGCGGCCGCTCTTGGTCCGGCTGATGAAGCCTTGCTGAAGCAGAAATGGCTCAACCACGTCAACGAGCGTCTCCACTTCCTCATTGAGTGTTGCGGAGAGCGCCTCCACGCCAACCGGCCCGCCGTGATAAAGCTCGATGATAGCCGAGAGAAAGCTGCGGTCAAGGTCGTCCAGACCGCGGTCGTCCACACCTTCAAGCCGCAAGGCCGCAAGCGCTGTCTCAGCGGTAATTTCCCCAGCCGCCTTGACTTCAGCATAATCGCGCACACGGCGCAGCAGGCGGTTGGCAATGCGCGGCGTGCCTCGCGCGCGGCGGGCAACGTCACGCGCGGCCTCCGAACCGATCCGCGCCTCGAGAATGCGAGCCGAGCGTAAAACGATTTCGGTGAGCTCTTCAACGCTGTAAAAATCAAGATGGTAGAAAAGGCCGAAACGGTTTCTTAGCGGCGCGGAAAGACTGCCCGCGCGCGTCGTCGCTCCAACCAGCGTAAATTTTTTCAACGGCACGTTGATGGTCTTGGCAAACATGCCTTTGTCCACAACGAAATCAACCTTGAAATCTTCCATGGCCGGATAGAGGAACTCTTCGATATTGGCCGGCAGCCGGTGAATCTCATCAATGAAGAGCACGTCGCGCTCGCCGAGATTGGTGAGAATGCCCATCAGATCGCCAGTGCGTTCGAGCGCAGGCCCGGAAGTAACCGTGATCTTCGCGCCCATGGAATGGGCGATGATATAAGCAAGGGTCGTTTTGCCGAGGCCCGGCGGGCCAAAGAAGAGGATGTGTTCGAGCGCCTCACTGCGCTTGAGAGCGGCCTGCAGCGCGATGGAAAGCTTCTCCACTACTTTCTTCTGCCCGATGTATTCGTCGAGCGTGGGCGGGCGGAGCGTGCGGTTGAAATTCTCTTCGTCTGTGGAAATCAGCTCCGGCGAGACGAGTCGTTGCCTGGGCATTTCTTACTCCGGTGAGCGCCTGCATTCTCTCTCGCATTGTAGCAGCATTCGCAGCGAGGTTGAGCCGCGCTACAAATTCAACCGCTTTAAGCCGCTCACAAACGGATTGCCACGCTCATAGAAGCGCAGCATGCGGTCCATCTCCTTCGTGATGCCAATGCGAACACTCTGGCCGATGCTCCCTGTGCGCCCGGCCGCGGCGCCTAGCCATAGATCTTCGCCGCCGCACAAATCCAGGCCATCGTGGCGCCGCCCAATCTGCATGGCAACGGCCAGGCGGCCCGGCCCTCGGGTAAGATCAAACAAACGAGCCGTGCCGCGATGCTGTTCCATGAGACCGATCCCTTCAATCGGCTCAAGAGCGCGCAGCAGAACCGCCGCTCCGGTCCCTTCCGCTTCGCCGGCCACGTTCATCAGGTACGATGTGCCATAGATGAAGTAGACGTAAGCGTGTCCATGCTCGAGATAGAGCGAGGCGTTGCGGCGCGTAGGCCCGCGGTAGGCGTGGCACGCCGCATCACCCACGACGTAGGCCTCCGTCTCAACAATCCGTCCGCTCAATCTGCCCCTCGGAACGTCATGGACCAAAACCTTGCCAATGAGGTACTGCGCCAGCTCTACCGTATCGACTGGCAAGTCCGAGCGGCGAAGCCGGCGAATTCGAGACGTGGCCGGCCGCCCATTATCTTGCACGTGAGCGACGGCAGCCAGAGCGGCCCGGCCTTCGGATTCAGGATTTTTCCGTGGTCTCATTGTAGAGGCGCGCCTTGGCTTGCCCAAGCGCGCGGCAAGCTGGGTAGCGCATCTATGAAGGGGTCGGCGTCGAACGCCGCTACAACTTAAATGCCGCAGTTGTCACATAGACTCTTCACGCCGCCACACTGCCAGGTAAACGCTGGCCGTATTTACCCGCTACGGGTGGCAAAGCTGTCTAGCCTGCTGCAGTTGTTGTTGCGTGTAGTGAGACGGCACGACCACGAGCTTGATCTTGTCTTTCGCAGCCAGATGATTCAGTTCATCGGTCCCGCCCATGCCGGTGAACTTTTGCTTTTCAGGCTTGTAGTTGAAGCTTTGCAGCACGATGTATTGCGTGCGCACATACACAATCCCCGCAAAGAGCAACCCTTTCTTTAAAGGTGTGTGCTTTTCCAAAATCATGCAGCCGACGTTTCCCTTGCTCGTGCCTGAAACGATAAGGCCGTTCTGGTCCGCACTCTTCTGCGCGGCAATAGCTGGGACTGGCTGAAAGGCAGTTGCTGCCAGAAAGGCTAACACCAGCAAGATTTTCATTTGAACCTCCGGTGTGCAGTCTCACCTTCTTTCGCGTCCAGTCGAGCCGCTTTTATAGAGCGGGGTAGCACGGACTTTCGTTTTTCAGAAAGTCTGGCGATTTTCCAGCCTGAAAAGCGGGATCACGCCGCCGCACTCCCAAAAAGAGCAGATGCTTACACGCTCTTTTGCCGTCTGCCTATTACAAAGCCCAGGAGCAACCCAGCCGCAACCGCGCCGGCTAGCTTTTGCGTCAGCCCGAATGAGATGAAGCGAGTGCCGCTATCGCTGATCTCGACTACCCCGATCGGAATTGCCGCGCATCCGCCACCGCCGCCGCCACCCTCGTCTCCTCCATGTTCTGAACCTTGATTCTTGCCTCGCTGTCCGCCACCGCCGCCGAATCCGTAGGCAACCCTCGCGACAGGCACCACGCTTTTATGATCCCTGACGATCGGCTCCCCATAAATAGTTTTCACATGCGCACTACTCTGTAAGCGCTCAGTAAGCGATTGAAAAAACTCTTGCATAATCATATTCAGCCTCCTGCCGGCTGTTAATTTTATCTAAACTCCACGCCAATAAGATGTGCTCGCTGAGCCACTGGATGCATACCGCGGCTCCTTACGAGGTCTCAATGTCCGCTTTGCGATTCTTCCTCGGCCCTGCGCGGCCAGGTTTCCGAACGTTTCCCCGTCGCGAATTCACCTTCGGCCCGGTCATCCGCCAGGGGTCGAGCAACCGATTCAACTTCTCCTCGGGCAGCAGCTTTTCTTCCAGACAAATCTCCGGAATTGTTTTGCCGGTGCTAAGAGCCTTTTTGACCACCTTAGCGGAGAGATCGTATCCGAGAACCGGATTCAAAGCCGTGGCGAGGCTCGGGGTGCGGAATGCATAGCGCATGCACGTTTCACGGTTAGCGGCGATACCCGAGATACATTTTTCCGCCACAACTTGACAAGTGTTTTTCAGAATCTCAATCGCGTGCAGAAGATTCCACGCCATCGCCGGCATCATGACGTTCAATTCCAACTGGCCGGCCTGGACCGCCAATGCTACCACCGTGTCGCAGCCAACTACCTGAAACGCCACCATATCCAGCAGCTCGGCCATGACAGGGTTGACTTTCCCCGCCATGATGCTTGATCCAGGCTGCAAGGCCGGCAATGTAATCTCCGCAAGCGCGGTGACCGGTCCGCTCGAAAGCAGCCGCAAGTCATTGGCGATGCGAATCAATTCTAAAGCCAGATTGCGCAGGGCCCCGGATACCGCAGCCAGCGGCAATTGGGACTGCATGGCGGCTCGTAAGTCAGCAGCAACGTAGAGCTTCTGCCCTGTCAGCCGGCAAAGCCTCTCCACAACCATCCGCGAAAATCGCGGGTGGGTATTCAGTCCGGTGCCAACGGCGCTGCCGCCGATTCCCAGCGCCCGCAACGATTCAGCAGCATCCTGAAGCTGCTCCCTTCCCTGCCGCAAGGCTTCAGCGTAAGCCGCAAATTCCTGGCCTAGCCGGATGGGAACAGCATCTTGCAGATGAGTACGGCCGGCCTTAAGAACATCGTCAAATTCAGCCGCCTTTCGCCTGAAGCCTTTCTCCAGATTTTTTACCGCTGGATATAACTGCGCGAGCAGCAATAATGCCGCCAGCCGCACGGCGGTAGGGAATGTGTCATTCGTCGATTGACCGTAGTTCACGTGGTCGTTCGGATGGACCACGGAATGATCTCCCAGATGGGGCTTGCGCCCTTGATGCTTTGCCAGATGAATGATCGCAAGGTTTGCGACAACCTCGTTGACGTTCATGTGAAAGCTTACGCCTGCCCCCGCTTGATACACGTCAACAACGAATTGATCGTCATGAAGGCCGTCCGCGATGTCTCGCGCAGCATGAATGACGGCTCGGCCGGTAGGCGTCGGAATAAGGCCGAGAGCGAGGTTGGCGTCGGCGCTTGCCAGCTTCAGTAAGGCATATGCTTTGATGAGGATAGGATGGGCTCGCAATCCACTGATAGGATAATTTATGATGGCGCGCGCGGTCTGCGCTCCATAAAGCGCGTCCGCGGGAACCTCAATCGCACCGAGAGAATCTGTTTCGGTCCTGGTCTTCACGGAGTCACCCAGCGGCCCCTTCGATCGCGGTTGTGGAGCCGCCCTTGACGAAGAAGGTTGCGCAACCTCATTCGGCCACATTCATCCCTTATAGGTAACCACGCGGCCCCACAAACTCTTTGTGCCCCAGATGCCCGAACGCAGGCATTCTAACTGCACGATTTGGCTATGATCGACGAAAAGGTTGACCTCAGGGCCGTAGTTTTTAACATACCAGGAAAAGACTTCCGGGTCGGCGGCCTCAAACATCACTTTCTCAATGCCGAGAGACTTGGCGATCTTTGCCGGCACATCGGTGCGCCAGGCTTTGACGTTTTCGGTGATGCCTTCGGATTCGATCATAATCATGTAGGCCCCGGCATCCAGGAATCGCTGCGCCTGCGCGATGGCCGCATCCGGGTCGCGAGTGCCTTCCGCCGCAAGCTCTTCGGCGCTGGTTGCGCCGCCCGCCCCAAACTGAATGCCGACTTCCGGCTTGGCTTTAAGACCAGCCTTCTGAACCTTCTCCACCAGCCTTAGCCAGTCATCAGAAGGAATCGTGATAAAGCCGCTCGATATTTCGATGATGTCAAAACCTATCGCCTTACATTCCTTGATGTACGCTTCCACAGCTTCGGAACCGCGGGTAACCACGTGCTCGATAAATCCGCCGGTTGACACGACGACGTTATGATTGTGACAAAGATCGATAAGCTCCTTAACGGCCCGTCGTGGCATCAAGCTGAATGATCCGCCCGCGAATTTCAACGCATCAACGTAGGCCCCCATCGTCTCCAAGACGTCCTCGAGATAACGCTTTCCCATTGGGGAGTAGTAAGGACCACGAATCTCAGTCACTCCACGTGAACGGGGTTTTGCGGGCCGGTCATTGAGCCTGAGGAAACCGAATGCCCGCTCATCCTTTCGCATTACCGGTTGAGCCATAGTCATATCCTCCTTCTTGTTGATTCAGCCCGGCTACAGCTCATCCGCGTATTACAGCACGCGGATGGCATTTTCACTGCTGCCAGGCGGATTCGATAGCCCTTAAATCT
>JBOGJZ010000192.1:0-4102 GCA_050745645.1 Terriglobia bacterium
TCCCTATCGCGATCTTCTTTGCCGCCGAAGCGGGCGAGATGCATCAGGCGCTGGCGTGGGTGTTGATTACCGTCGGCATTTCATCGGTGGTCATCGGATTCATGAACGCCTGGGGCAGAAGCGGGCGACCCCGAATCGCGGCTTGGAAAGGGGTCTAAGCCGCCTTTCTCGAGGGGCTGGTGTTAGCCGCCATTGCGGCGCATCCTTAGCCGCTAGCGGATTCTCCTGCATTGAACAGTTCGTCGCAAGAGACCATTCAGCACACTGGAGCGAAAGCAATCGACTTTTCCCGGCGAGCTAGGACCCCGCCCTCCCGGGTTGAGAAATGCAGCCGCGTGGAACTGCTAGTTGACGTCGAGCAACGCTTTAAGGATTTCCGGCTGGAAGTGCGCTTTCGCGCGGGCGACAACACGCTGGGCATCCTGGGACCCTCGGGTTCCGGCAAAAGCATGACCTTGCGCTGCATCGCCGGGCTTGAAACGCCCGTGCGAGGAAGCATCGTTCTGAATGGAAGAGCGCTCTTTGATTCGGCGCACGGCGTCAACTTGCATAGCCGCGAGCGCCGCGTGGGTTTTCTGCTGCAAGACTACTCGCTTTTTCCCCATCTGACCGTAGCCGAAAATATCACCTTCGGTTTGCGGCGTTTTTCGCGGGAAATCACGCGCCAAAAACTCGCGGAACAGATCAAGCGTTTTCAGTTGCAGGGTCTCGAGGAGCGTACCCCGCGCCAGCTTTCCGGCGGCCAGCAGCAGCGCGTGGCGCTGGCGAGAGCGCTAGCGGCTGAGCCGGAGGTACTGCTGCTCGATGAGCCTTTATCCGCGCTTGATGTGCACTTGAGAAGCCAGATCGAGACGCTGCTCATCGAAACCCTGGCTGCTTTCCCGGGCGTCTCTCTTTACGTGACGCACAATCTGGAGGAAGCATACCGGATCGCGGAAGAAATCGTCGTGATCTCGCAAGGTAAGGAGGCGGCCTTCGGGCCGAAGGAAGAGATTTTCCGTCATCCGCCCAATCTCACGGTAGCGCAGGTAACCGGCTGCAAGAATTTCTCCCGCGCGCGCGCCGCATGTGATGCCGCTATCGAGGCGCTTGACTGGGGTTGCAGGCTGCGCGTTTCCCCGCCCATTCCTGATGAGCTGGAGTTCGCCGGCATCCGCGCTCACCACTTGTCTTTTCCGGCCGGTCCGGCTGGTCCGGGCGCGGTAAATACGTTTCCATGCGCGCTCGTCCGCGTCATCGAAGGCCCGTTTCGCATGACGCTTTTTCTAAAGCTCCTCGGTCCCCAGGTTCCGCCCGCACACCACCATCTTCAGGCCGAGATTACCAAGGAAAGCTGGGGCGGCCTGCAAAACTGCCCTAAACCGTGGTTCGTTCGCTTGGCCCCGGACCGCCTCATGCTGCTGAAGAAAGAGCCGGATCCAGGATCACCACCAAGACGCGAAGGCGCAGAAACTTTATGCCGCCATGGGGCGGGCTAGACTCGCCGCTATGCGCTCAAACCATGCCGCCCAATGTCCCGTCAAAGTCGCGGTTGAACCTCTTGTAGCGCAGCGTGCGCCTTATCACGGTGCTGTTTTTCTGCCTGATGAAATCCGCAGGGCTGAAAAGCAAGCCTTGCGCGCCAAGGGAGAGGTCTGCAGGCGAATGATTCCAGGCTTTGGCGGAACCCTGGGCTCGCTTCTATCGTTGTCATTCTGAGTGTAGCGAAGAATCTCACGCTGCCATCCCGAGCCGGCTCGCTTATGACATTACAATTTGAAAAGTGCGAACCCTGCGCCGCTTCCCTTCCTAGCTGCGTTGTTTCGAACACTATCGAGAGGTATATAATGACTATGGTTCTGCATGGATTCCCATCGGCTCGTCTGCGCAGCCGGGCGGAAGAGGTTCCTTTGAACTTGTATTTGGAGGACTAAGCTATTGCCAGGCCAAAAGATGAGCGCCACCAAGACCGCGATTCCTGCAACCGAGCTCGACCAGCTTTGTATCAATACCATACGTTGCCTCTCCATCGACGCGGTGCAAAAAGCCAATTCAGGGCATCCTGGGTTGCCCATGGGCGCTGCGGCGATGACCTACGTCCTCTGGGATAGATTTCTGCGTTTCAATCCGCACAATCCACAATGGCCCAACCGGGACCGTTTTGTGCTTTCAGCGGGCCATGGTTGCATGTTGCTGTACACCCTGTTGCACCTCACCGGCTATGATCTCTCCCTTGCGGACCTCAAGCAGTTTCGACAATGGGGAAGCAAGACGCCTGGCCATCCCGAATATGGTCACACTCCGGGGGTTGAAACCACGACAGGACCGCTGGGACAGGGTTTTGGCACAGCGGTTGGCATGGGTATCGCGGCCAAATACGCCGCCGCGCGTTTCAACCGCCCCGGAAACAGCGTAGCGGATTATCAGATTTATGCTCTGGTGAGCGACGGGGATATGATGGAAGGCATTTCTTCCGAAGCCGCTTCCTTGGCGGGGCATCTGGGCCTGGATAATCTGATTTACCTATATGACGACAACCACGTCTCGCTTGAAGGGCCTACGGCGGATGCGTTCACCGAAGACGTTGGAAAGCGGTTCGAGTCTTATGGGTGGTTTGTCCAAAATCTTCCGGATGGAAATGATCTGGAGGCCGTAGACCGCGCATTGCGCGCGGCTCAGCAGGAGCATGAGCGGCCTTCACTGATTGTGGCCCGCACCCATATTGGCTATGGCAGTCCTCACAAACAGGACACTTATCAGGCGCACGGCAGCCCATTAGGCGAAGAGGAAGTCAAGCTGACCAAACAGAATCTCGGCTGGCCGGTTGAGCCGGCGTTTTATATTCCCGAACCAGCCCTCGCGCATTTCCGTAAGGCTGTCGAACGCGGCGCGAAGCTCGAGGACGATTGGAACCGGCGGGTGGCGGCTTACCGGCAGGCGGAACCGCAGCTTGCCAGCGAGTGGGACCGCTACGTCCGAGGAGAAATCCCTGGAGATTGGAAGAATAAGATCCCGGCCTTTAAGCCGGCGGACGGCCCCATGGCAACACGCCAGGCTTCCGGCAAGGTGCTCAACGCCATTGCTTCCAGCCTTCCAACGTTGATGGGCGGCTCGGCCGATCTTAATCCCTCGACGGACACGTACCTGAAAGGCTTCGGAGACTTCCAGAAGGACGGCTTCGGCGGGCGCAACGTACACTTCGGAGTACGGGAACACGCCATGGCAGCCGCGGTAAACGGCATGGCCTTAAGCGGACTCCTGGCCTACGGCGCCACATTTTTTAATTTCTCGGATTACATGCGTCCCGCTATTCGCATTGCGGCGCTTATGAGGTCTCACTCCATCTTTGTCTACACTCACGATAGCGTGTTCCTCGGAGAAGACGGACCTACCCACCAGCCAATTGGGCAAATCCCGGCGCTTCGCGCCATGCCAAACCTTTGCCTCATCCGTCCAGGCGACGCCAACGAGACCGCCGTCGCCTGGCGCGTGGCGATTGAACATCGCGACGGCCCGGTAGCCCTCGTCCTGACGCGGCAAACCTTGCCGGTGCTGGACCGCGCGAAGTACGCACCGGCTGAAGGATTGTCGCAGGGCGCCTACGTTCTGGCCGACTCTCCGGGCAAGACCCCCGGCATTTTGTTGATTGCTTCGGGTTCAGAACTTTTTCTGGCGGCCGAGGCGTTTGAGCAATTTCAATCTGAAGGCGTGGCCGCCCGTGTGGTGAGCATGTCGAGCTGGGACTTGTTCGAAAAGCAGCCTGCGGACTATCGCCAGGCCGTGTTTCCGCCTCAGTTCACGGCGCGGCTTGCGATCGAGGCGGCGTCATCTTTCGGCTGGGAACGCTATGTCGGTCCCCACGGGGCCGTAATCGGCATCGACCATTTCGGCGCTTCTGCGCCCTACAAGGTGCTGGCGGAGAAATTTGGATTCACCCGCGAACATGTGGTCGCCAAAGCCCGCGAATTGCTTCGGGCCTAGCAGTCGCTCATGTCACACGGAGACATTCCGAAGCACGAAAATGTCATTCCCGCGAAAGCGGGAATCCATTTGGGGCGTCATTGGACCCCCGCCTTCGCGGGGGTGACCTCCTGGGGGGAAGCGGCCCCTGACCCAAATTTTC
>JBOGJZ010000193.1:0-19035 GCA_050745645.1 Terriglobia bacterium
GGCGGAGAACAGAAACGTGCAAGGCCACTAAGCCTGCGAAAACGAGCGGAAAGGCGGCGAGAACCCTGACCCGGGATCGCATGAGAGGACTAATTTATCAGAACTCGCCCTACCGGCGTAGCTCAAATGCTGGGATGGACCGTGGTGGCCAGAGCTTTGACGACGGCTTCGCCCACAGCTTTCGTGCCGGAGCGGCCGCCGATGTCCGGGGTCCGCACGCGGCCTTCTTCAAGAACGCGGGCTACCGCGGCTTCGATCCGCTCGCCCGCTGTTGTCGCAGCCGGATCGTGGTGGCGCTCACCGAGCCAGTTCAGCATCATTGCGCCCGAGAGGACCGTCGCCAGGGGATTCGCTATATCTTTCCCCGCCAGTTGCGGCGCGCTGCCATGCGATGGCTGAAACATTGCGTAACGGTCGCCAATTTCTCCGGATGGCGCCAAGCCGAGCCCACCTACCAGTCCCGCCCCCAAGTCAGAGAGTATGTCGCCGAATAGATTTTCCATCACCATCACGTCGAAGTCCCACGGGTTTTGCACAAGAAACAGACTCATCGCGTCCACGTGGGCGGCGTCGGCGCTGATTTCTGGATGACGGCGTGCAACCTCGAAGAAGACTTTGCGGAAAAAAGCCTGGCTGCGGAAGACGTTGGCCTTATCAACGCTAGTAACTTTCTTTTGACCATCCGAAGGCCGCCCGTGGCGGCGTGCTGCAAGTTGAAATGCAAACTCGGCGACACGTTCCGTGCCAGCGCGCGTGATCACCATCGTATCGGCAGCCACCTGATCGCCCACGCTGGCGCCTCCTCCGAACGACGCGAACATGCCTTCGGTGTTTTCCCGCAAGATAATCATATCGATGCCCTGCTTGACCGTCTTCAAAGGGGTTGCGACACCGCGGTACAGCTTGACGGGTCTCACGGCTGCGTAGAGATCGAGTTGCTGGCGGAGACCGATGATGATTTCCGGCTGAACCTCCACGCCGTTCGGGCGGCGAACGTCCAGCAGGCCCATAGCCGCCAGAAACACCGCGTCCGCTTTCCGGCAATCATCGACGACGGATTCCGGCAGCACCTCGCCGGTACGCTGGTAATGAGCAGCGCCGATGGGGTGCTCGATGAAATCGAACTTCAGTGATTCGGATTGCACAGCGCGCAGAACCTCCTGGCTGACACTCATCACTTCCGGGCCAATGCCATCTCCCGGGAAAATTACTATGCTATAGGGATTCTTCATAGGGTCCTTTCATTGAGGATAAATTATAGTGATAGTGGAAATGATGCACTATTGTGACCGGGCAGACTGCACCGCAAGGGGCATCGTGGACCGGACCGCTGGCTCAGGCGGCTCCTGTGGATCCTGTCGCACGCTGGAGCTCCCGGGGAGAATGCCGGCCGGCCCGGCGCTGGCAAGGATTTCCTTTACTTGGGCGGGATTTGTCAACAGCGGAGAATCCGGAAATTGCCGCGGAGGATAGAGCTTAAGTGCCTGGCTCATAAAGTCTATCCAGATCGGTAATGCAACATGGGAGCCTTCCTCACCCTTGCCCAAACTGTGATGATCGTCAAAGCCTACCCAGACGCCACACGTAATGCCGGGTGAAAAGCCAATAAACCAGGCGTCAGTCCAGTCGTTCGTCGTGCCTGTTTTACCGGCGATCGCGTATTGCTGCGCCAGCGCGCGGGCGCGAACGGCGGTGCCGGAGTTGATGACTTCACGCAGCATGGAGACCATCAACCGGGCTACCCCGGCTGGAAGCACGTCGGCGACCTGAGGAGTAAAGTCATCGATCACCCTGCCGTCATAGTCGGCGACGCGAATGATGGGGCGGGGCGAGAGGTGCAGCCCGTCGTCCGGAAACGTACTGTAAGCCGACGTGTGTTCGAGCAAGGTTAGAGAAGAAGCGCCCAGGGCAAGCGGCAGATTGGGATCGAGCCGCGACGTGATCCCGAATTCGCGGCAAAGCTTGATGACTTTATCGATGCCAACCCTTGCCAGCAGCCGTACGGCAGGGACGTTGCGCGATTCCGCCAGCGCCCGCAGCAGCGTAACTCGTCCTTCGTAGCGGTTGTCGTAGTCGTGCGGCGCCCACCCGTTGTAGCTCACAGGCTCGTCCAGGATAGTATCCAAGGGACTGAAGCCCTCAAGCAGAGCCTGGGAGTACACGTAGGGTTTGAAGGACGATCCCACCTGCCGCTCCGCTTGCACAGCCCGGTTGAACTGGCTCGCATCATAGTTGTAACCACCGACCATCGCCTTGATCTCGCCCGTCTGATTGTCGAGCGCCAGGATCGCGCCTTCGGCAGCAGGAATTTGATCTAGATTTGCGTGAACAGAGCGCCCCTTGATCTCGATGATGTGGAACAGGTCCACGTCGCCGGGGGAGAAAATCTGGGCGGGAACGGTCGCGTTGGTCCAGGCGAAATCCGCCGGGTCGATCCGCGCCGTGAGATTGCCGAGGCGCACGCGGGCGTAATCCGGTTTTACCGCCATCACCAAACCGTGAACCCGGCTTCCAACAGCCAGAGGATTATGCCACTCCGGGTCATCGTAAGTCTCAAGCGTAGCGGTGCCCCCGCTCGATAGCCGGACCGGATGCTTGAGAATGTTTGCCTCCGGGCCGCGCCAGCCATGCCTCTTGTCGTACGCTCGCAACCCGGCTCGCAATGCGTGCACGGCGATCTGTTGCAGCTTCGGGTCGAGCGATGTGTAAACCCGCAGGCCGTCGGTGTTGACTTTCTGCGCGCCATACCTGTCGAACAGCAGTCCGCGAACGTAGTCGACGAAATACGGCGCGACTTCTTTGTTCCAGCGCTGCAAATGAACCCCTAGGGGGGCCGGTAATGCTTTCCGGTATTGTGATTCCGAGATTTTATGGTTGCTGAGCATGGCGGCCAGGACTTCGTTCCGGCGTCGAAGGGCGGTGTGGGGATGACGCGTGGGCGAAAAATAGGTGGGATTGCGCGGCAGCCCGGCCAATAGCGCTGCTTCAGGCAGGGTGAGCTGTTGCAGGCGTTTTCCGAAGTAGCGCTCCGAAGCGGCCTCAAATCCGAAGCTTCCTTCACCCAAGGGAATCATGTTGCAGTACATAGTGAAGATCTGTGCTTTGGTGAAATGGCGCTCGATCTGGATGGCAAGCAGAGCTTCGCGAATCTTTCGCTTGAAAGATTTCTGAGGGGTCAGAAAAAGCCGGCGGCTCAACTGCTGGGTGAGGGTGCTTGCGCCTTCTGCCTTCCGCCACTCGACGATATCGACCAGCGCAGCACGCACGATGCGGAGAATGTCTATGCCAAAGTGACTCTCGAAATGGCGGTCTTCGACCGAGATCACCGCATTGCGTAACATGGAGGGAATCTGGTTGTAAGTGACCATGACACGGCGCTGTATGGCGAAGTTACCGATAACTGTTCCATCGTCAGCATAGAGCTCAGTGGTCACATCCGGCCGGTAATCGAAAAGTTCGCTGACTTGAGGAAGGTTGGAAGAATAGACAAAAATGAGGCCGGCCAGGGCTCCGCCTCCAGCGGCGAGCAGCACCAGAATCACGAAGGCAACCTGGCCGAAGACTCGATGGCTCCAAAGTGGAGGAGCAGGCGGGCGGCGCGGCGGCTTCGGGTTAGATTCCGATCTGGACTCCGGCATTGGTGAACAACCACGTGCCTGCGAGGCGTAGCAGCAAAGGCGTTAATGCGAGGCGAATTCGAGGCATGAGCCAGAGCGCACCCGCTGCGCCGCGCGCCCCCTCTGGCGCCAAAGTGCTGGAGCTCTATTCCAGACGGTAATTGGGCGCCTCTTTGGTGATGATCACGTCATGCACGTGGCTCTCCCGTAAACCTGAGGACGTGATGCGGATGAACTGAGCCGTCTTTTGCAACTCCTCGATCGATCCCGTCCCGCAGTAGCCCATCCCGGAGCGCAATCCGCCCACCAGTTGGGTGACGACTTCGGTGAGCATTCCCTTGTAAGGCACCCGGCCTTCGATGCCTTCCGCCACCATCTTCGCAGGCGCTTGGCCTTCTTGCGCGTAGCGGTCGCCGGAACCCGATTCCATGGCGCCGAGTGATCCCATGCCGCGATACGATTTAAAGCTTCGGCCCTGGTAAAGAATCGTCTCGCCCGGGCTCTCCTCGGTTCCTGCAAAAAGACTCCCGATCATGACAGAGCTTGCGCCGGCGGCGATGGCCTTGGTGACGTCACCAGAAAACTTCACGCCCCCGTCAGCAATCACAGGGATTCCGGCAGGCCGCGCTGCGCGCGCGGCTTCTAGGATTGCTGTAATCTGGGGCACTCCTGCCCCGGTCACGATGCGGGTAGTGCAAATTGATCCCGGGCCGATGCCTACCTTCACCGCATCCACCCCAAGAGCGATGAGGTCTCTCGCGCCTTCGTAGGTTGCGACGTTGCCCGCCACAAGCTCCACTTGCGGAAACTTGCCTTTAAGCGCCTTGACCGCATCCATAACCCTGGCCGAGTGGCCGTGCGCGGTATCGATCACCAGCACGTCCGCCTTTGCTTTCACGAGTTCGGCGGCGCGCTCCAGAAAGTCACCCGTGGCGCCCAGAGCCGCGCCCACGCGGAGCCGGCCGTGATCGTCTTTGGCGGCGTTCGGAAACTTGATCCGTTTTTGAATGTCCTTGACCGTGATTAAGCCCTTCAGGTTGAAATCTTTGTCCACCACGAGGAGTTTTTCTACGCGGTTGCGGTGCAAAATTTTTTCCGCTTCCTCAAGCGTTGTTCCCACCGGCACGGTAATGAGTTTTTCTTTGGTCATCACCTCTTCCACCGGCAAGTCGAAACGCGCTTCAAAACGCAGGTCGCGGTTGGTGAGGATGCCCATTAACCTTCCGTTGGTAGTGACCGGGACACCGGAAATCCTGAACTTCTTCATAATCTCGAGTGCGTCCGCGATGCGGCTGTCCGGGCTCACTGTGACCGGGTCAACAATCATCCCGCTTTCCGAGCGCTTCACCTTATCGATCTCTGAAGCCTGGCGGTCAATCGGCATCATGCGGTGAATAAAGCCCATTCCGCCCTGTTGCGCCAAGGCGATCGCCAGATGCGATTCAGTAACGGTATCCATCGCCGAGCTTACGACCGGGATATTCAGGCGGATGTTGCGGGACAGGAACGTGCGGGTGTCTACTTGGGCAGGCAGAACTGAGGTCTTCGCCGGGCGCAAAAGAACGTCGTCAAAGGTTAGCGCCTCGGGAATGTTGCCATCAATCATAACCCTCCTCTTTCCAGATTTCGCGGTTGAACTCTGAATAAGAGATTCTAGTTCCCGCCGCGCCGGACGGTCAAGGCAAGCCCGGCCCATTCGATGACGCGACGCTTGTTACGCGGCGCGGCTTGTTTGCTCAGCGAAGCCGCTCAATCAGCGCGACGGCTTCGGCTCGCACGGCTTCTCCCCGGCCCACTGCGTCAAGACCTTCCCCCGTCTTTGCCTTCACGCTTACTTGACGCGCGCCCAAGCCCAGCGCACGGGCAATTTTAGTCTTCATGCGCGGAATATACGGCGCAAGCTTCGGCCGTTCGAGACCGACTGTAGCATCCAGGCTGATGATGCCGTATCCAGCCTGCTCAATGAGAGCGCGCACATGGCGCAAGAAGGCGAGGCTTGAGGCGCCACGCCATTCCGGCGAACTATCCGGGAAGTGTTGGCCAATATCGCCTAGCGCGGCGGCGCCCAGGAGGGCGTCGCAAAGCGCGTGAGCCAGCGCATCGCCGTCCGAATGGCCTACCGGGCCTTTATCAAACGGTATGCGCACGCCGCCCAGTATCAGTTTCCTTCCAGTGGCCATGCGGTGCACGTCATTGCCGAAACCAACGCGATGATGGCAACCTGCCGCTTGGTGATCCTTCTTGGCTGACATGGGGGGAGTTCTATCTTTCCGGGGAAATACCGTTGACCGGGGCCGATTTCTCGCCCTCGCGCTCGAGCGCAATGAAAAGCCGCGCGACTGGCAGATCCGATGGCTTGGTGATTTTGATGTTCCGGTCCGAGCCCCGCAAGATGATTACCTTTGCGCCCATCCGCTCCACCAGGCTTGATTCATCGGTACCTTGAAACTCGTCCGCCAGAGCGCGATCGAAGGCTTCGCGCAACAAGACATAGCGGAAGGCCTGCGGCGTCTGAGCCAGTGCGATGCGCTCGCGGGGAATCGTCCCGATGATCACGTCGTGTTCCACCTGCTTGAGAGTGTCCACGCTCGGAATGCCAAAAATCGCCGCGCCATCCCGGCGGGCAGCCTCAACAGCCCGATCGATCATCTCCACGGTCACGAAGGGCCGGACTGCATCATGCACAACGACAATTTCAGGCGGTGACGTTACCGAAGCCAAGGCTCGCGCCACAGTTTCCTGGCGAGCGCTTCCTCCGCTGGTCAGGCGCACTGGCTTTGAAAACCGCTCCGCCGCTACCGCTTGCCGGGCACGCTCTTGTTCGTCCTGCCGCACCGCCAGCACCACTTCGTCGATAGAGCTTGCCGCATCGAACTTCCGGAGCGTGTGCAAAAAAACCGGCGCGCCTTCGAGGCTGAGAAATTGCTTTGGCGTCCCTCCACCCATGCGGGTGCCGGAACCAGCGGCCGGAATGATGGCAAGAGCGCTCATGGCAGTCGTACGGGTGGTTCCGTCACCGGTCTTTCACGAGGGCTGCGCGACAGGCTCAGGCCGGACAGCGCGGTCACGGTCATCGTACTTCCCGAAGATCATTCGGCCCGCTGTGGTCTGCAGGACGCTTGTCACCGCGATGTCTATGGTTTTCGAGATCATCTTGCGCGCGTTATCCACGACCACCATGGTGCCGTCGTCCAGATAAGCGACTCCCTGGTTGTACTCTTTTCCCTCTTTCAAGATGAAAACCCGCATGGTTTCTCCCGGCAGCACAACGGGTTTGAGTGCGTTAGCGAGGTCGTTGATGTTCAGCACGGTGACTCCCTGGACCTGCGCCACCTTGTTGAGGTTGAAATCGTTGGTGATGATCTTGGCATCGGTCATCTTGGCAAGCTCTATGAGCTTCAGGTCCACGCCGCGAATTTTGGGAAAATCGTGCTCTATGATCTGAACGTGCACGCCACTCGTCTTCTGCATCTTTTGCAGTATGTCGAGCCCTCGCCGTCCCCGATTTCGCTTCAAGGAGTCTGAGGAATCAGCAACCAACTGCAGCTCGTGTAAGACGAATTGTGGCACCATGAGAGACCCTTCCAAAAAGCCGGTTTCGCACAGATCCGAGATGCGGCCGTCAATGATGACACTCGTATCGATAATTTTGCGGTCTGAGGACGACAACGCCTCGCCTGCAGTAACACCGCCTAGAAACCCCGAACCCACGGCTATTCCTTTGGACGCCCCGATCACCGAACCGAGATAAGCGAGAAAAATCAACAGCGCAACCTGGAGGTATGAGACCGTCTGTGCTTCGACCGTTGTCAAGCTCAGTAAATGGCTCACCATCAGGGCCGCTAGAATGCCCGCGGTCAGCCCAATCGCCGCGCCAAGAAGCCGCGGCAAACCCATTTTTTGCAGCCGCATCTCGCAGCCGACGAAGAACACGCCAAGCACGAGTCCAGTCAAGGCGGATTCCATTGACGACATGCCAAAAGGGCGCAAATGATATGAGGCGGTGACCAATGCGATCACGATGATCGCCCGCAACGCTCCCATCTCAAAAGACATAGCACCCACCACCTTTCTTGAACGAAAGCCCATGTTGTGCCTCGCCTAAACACCTTCCCTTCTTAACGTACCCGTGAGTATAACATCGTGCACTAGTCGTGAAAAATGGCTGGGCGGGGCTAGGAAAATTCGATTGGACGGCGTATTCGCAACACAGAGGCGCTTTTCTAAACCCGAGGTTTTTCGACGCGGCGCCGGGGATAGAACACTGCCATCTCACGGTACGGACATTGCACGACAAGGGAGGTGTATTAGCAAGGCTGCTATCGCTTTAGCCTGGCTTTGATGACGATAGGAGCGCCCAAAAAACCAAACCTCGCCCGAATCCTGTTTTCGAGAAAACGCTCGACAGAGAAATATAGCGGCCCCTCCCGGTTTGTGAAGGCGACAAAAGTGGGCGGAGCGGTTCCTGCCTGGGTTATGTAATACAGACGCAGCGGCTTACCGGCAGGGCCGTGGGCGCTGTCGATGTCAAGGGTCTCGAGGAACCGGTTCATTTCTGACGTGCTTACTCGCTCCCGGCGCGCCTTGGCAACCTTCACCACGGTTTCAAGCAGTCGCTCGAGCCGCTGGCCCTTAAGCGCCGACAAGAAGATGATGGGAGCATAATCCAGATACTTCAACCGCTCGCGGATTGCACTCTCGTAGTCTTGAGTTGTGGTGGGGCCTTTCTTCACGGCGTCCCATTTGTTCACGACTATCACCACCGAACGTCCGCTTTCGTGCGCATAGCCGCCAATGTGAGTGTCGAGAGCCGAGACGCCTTCCACAGCATCCAGCATGAGCAACGCAACGTCAGAACGTTCCAGGTGCCTTCGCGCCTGCACAACGCTGAGCTTTTCCGCCAGCAATCGCGTCTTCCCCTTGCGCCGGATGCCTGCCGTGTCGATCAGGCGGAAGCGGTGACCCAGGCTCTCAAGCTCGGCATCCACCGCATCACGCGTGGTGCCTGCGATGGGCGTCACGATGGAACGTTCCTCCCCCAGAAGGCGGTTCAGCAATGTTGATTTGCCCACGTTGGGGTGGCCGATGATGGCGACGCGAATCACTGGCTGATCTTCGCCGGCGGCTGCTTCAACGCCAACGGGAAAATCTTTGGTAACATGGTCCAGCAGGCTGTCCACACCGAGCCCGTGCTCAGCCGAAATCTCAAACATACCGGCAATGCCCAGCCGGTAAAATTCCCCTGCGAGCCGTGCCGGGCTGCCAGGATCAACCTTATTAACTGCAAGCGTCACAGCCTTGCCACAGCGCCTCAGCAGCAAAGCTAATTCCTCGTCGAGCGGCGTTACGCCTTCCCGCGCATCCACCACCAGTACACATTGCCCGGCATCCTCAATGGCCATGCTTGCTTGGCTCAGGATTTCACTGGCCATGGGATTCGCAGCATCGAAGTCCACACCACCTGTATCAACCACCTGGAATGACCTGCCTTGCCACTCCGCAGGCGCGTAAATGCGGTCGCGAGTCATCCCCGGTTCGTTGCCGACGAGCGCTCGCCGCCGGCCGGCGATGCGGTTAAATAGCGTGGATTTGCCTACATTGGGCCGGCCCACGATGACCACGGATGGGTTGGCAGGGTTTGTGGAAGATACCGAATTTTGTTTCATCAAGGTTGGACCAACTGATTTCTATTGTAACCCGGAAAGTAGAGCGCACTGGATTAAGTAAGATGGGTAAAAAGGCAGTGGCGCAATTTATTAAATGTAGAGAGCTTTATGCCGCCAGCGGTTAGGTGAGCTCGCCCCTACGCCAGCCAGAGTTTGCCTTCATGGATCACGTTAAGCGTTACAAGTGATTTGATCGACTGCCCGGATTTCTTCCGAAGTGAGCTGCCAATTGACGGCGTTGGCGTTTTGTTCCAATTGCTCAGGCTTCGTGGCTCCAGCGATCACGCCGGCAACCGCAGGCTGAGCTGCGAGCCAGGAGAACGCAAGCTCCAGCATGGAGCGGCCGCGCTCCGCGCAAAACTCCGCCAGACGCTCGACTTTTTCCCGATTGGAGTCCGTCAAAACGCGGTCCGCAAATCTTTGGGTTACCGTGAGGCGGGCGCCTTCCGGCATTGCCCGGCCTCGCCGGTACTTTCCCGTGAGAAGTCCGCTGGCCAGAGGATAGTAAGGCAGGAGTCCCAGACCGTACGCTCGGATCGCCGGCATACGCTCACGCTCAAGATCACGCGCGAGCAAGCTATATTCATCCTGGCAGGAAGCAAAGGTATTGAGACCGAGATGCTGCGCCGTCCATTGCGCTTCCACAACTTGCCACGCCGCAAGGTTCGAGCAGCCGGTGTACCGTACTTTCCCTTGGTGGACAAGATCATCGAGAGCGCGAAGTGTCTCCTCCACCGGCGTCAGCGGATCTGCCTGGTGCAATTGATAAAGATCAATCCAGTCAGTTCTCAGCCGCCGCAGGCTCGCTTCAACGGCAAAGAAAATGTAGCGGCGGGAAGCACCCGTCTTTTCCGCGTTATCCATCGGCATTCCGAACTTTGTGGCCAGCACAATGTCCTTCCGCCGGTCGCCGAGAATCTGGCCCATTAGATCCTCGGCGCCGCCTTTATTCCCGTAAACGTCGGCAGTATCGAACAGTGTGATGCCAAGATCCAGCGCTTTGTGGATTACCTTGCGTGTCTGCTCCAGGTCCACGCGCCCGCCAAAGTTATTACATCCCAGCCCCACAACGGATACCCGCAGGCCGGATTTGCCTAGATTGCGAAATTGCATTGCATGCCTCCAAGCGATGGATAGTAAGAATGGTGAGAGAAAGGCAACACCGGCATTATAAGCTACGAGCCAGACTAAGAGCGTATTCTGAGCGGAGTTAACCCTGAGCCAAGCTGAAGGTTTCTCAGATCGTCAAGACTGCACGGATACATTCGCAAGTTTTGTTCTGAGACGTCCTCAGAATACGGCTCACGTTTTATACGCAGGCTTCCGATAGTCAGATTGAGGCGGCAACAGGCCCGGCCACTAAAAAGAGGGGAGAACCCAACAAAGCCGGACACGCCGCCTCGCTCACCTCTTCTGATTCGTGAAACCGCAACCTGCATATCAGTGGATCCCTCCAACCTCCTTCGACTTCCTCGCCTCACGCTTTACGCTTCGCATAATCGGACTACTCGGCTCTTACCCCAACGCAGGTCTCGTGGACCGCTGCGCGCAGGAGGCTGCGCGACTCCGCGCCCGGCCTTGCGCTTTAGCCGCTTCTGGTTAATAATTTTTATCCGGCCATATTGGCAATGCTGGCTGGCCTACTGCACGAGTGCTGCACGCGGGACGGTTTTTTTATAGGGAACGAATCGGGGGAAGCAGGCAGGAATGCGCTGACTGAGGCCCTCTGCTAAAGCAGCGCCTGAAACACTAGTCCCGCACGCGGGCTTTTGACTCATCTTACGGAGGTGATCTGAGCGAATGTTGACGACGAAAATGACGCGAAGAGAGTTAGCCGAAAAAACTTTGGGGACGGCTGCTGCAGCATTTCTAGCGACCGCCTCTGGGATGGCGGCCCCATTCGGCTCCGGTCCCAATGCATCTCCTCCTGCCGCTGAAAGCAAGCCAGCCGCCAAACCGGGACTCACGCACTACGTCGCCGAGTTCGTAGTGAACACCAAATACACCGATATCCCCGAGAACGTAATCGAGCTCGGCAGAAAGTCGATTCTGGACGGCCTTGGATTGTCCCTGGCCGGGTCGGTAATGAAGACAGGCGATCTATGCCGCACCTATTTGAATTCTCTTGGACTGGCGGATCGCGGCGCGACGCTGATCGGCACCTCGATGAAAGTGTCGCCGCGCTTTGCTGCTTTCACGAACGGTGTGGGAAGCCATGCCGCGGATTACGATGACACGCAGCTAGCCTTGGGAAAGGACCGGGTCTACGGCCTTCTGATGCACCCCACGACTCCGGTCTTGCCGGCGGCGCTTGGACTCGGCGAGGTGAAAGGGATTTCAGGCCGGGACCTGATGCTGGCTTATCAACTTGGCGTTGAGGTTGAGTGCAAAATCGCACAGGCAATTAATCCCCGTCATTATGTTGACGGTTTTCACACGACGGGGACAATCGGCCCATTCGGAGGAGCTACAGCGGCCGCCAAGATCCACGGCCTCGATGCACGCTGGACTGCCAATGCCTATGGAATTGCCGGCGCCGAGGGTGCTGGTCTTCGCGCGAATTTCGGTACCATGACAAAGCCTTTTCAGGCCGGCCACGCGGCGGCATCGGGAGTCTTTGCAGGCGACCTCTCAGCGATCGGCTGGACCGCCTCACTGGATGTTCTCGAAGATCCCAGCGGCTTTTTCCACGCGGCGGGCGGCGGATACGACCCTCAGTACATCGACGGTAAGCTCGGCAACCCTTGGACCTTCGCTGACCCCGGCGTTTCCATAAAACCGTATCCTTGCGCGTCACTCACGCATCCCGGCATGACCGAGATGGCGAAGTTGATTAGCGATAACCACATCCGCGCGGATCAAGTGGAGAGCGTTATCATTGGCGTAAACAGCGACGTTCCGAAGGCGCTCTTCTATCACGATCCGCATACTGTGCTCCAGGCCAAGTTCAGCATGGAATTTTGCATGACGTCCTTGCTGCTTTTCGATAAGGCAGGGCTAAACCAGTTTCAAGAGAAGATCGTGAACAGCCCGGAAGTACAAAGCATGATGAAACGCGTCCATATGGTGGTGGACCCGCGGTCTAACGCCGCCGGTCTGGAAAAAATGAGGACGTACATCACCATGCATTTGAAAGACGGGCGAACCATTACCGGAATGGCTGACTTCGCCAAAGGGAGCCCTTCCAATCCGATGAGCTTTGATGAGGTCGCCGCTAAGTTCTCGGATAACGCCGAGTTCGCAAAATGGCCCATCAAGAAAAGCAAAGCTGTGATCGAGATGGTCCGCACGCTTGAGAATGTCTCTAACGTGCAGGCGCTCGCGGCGCTTCTGGCTGCATAGGGCCTGCTGAGCTCCGTAGCCACGGACAGGATTGCACTCGCCGTAACTACCGGTTACTGGCGCCGAAACGGCATCGTTGCGCCGGACAGTATCACCCTCAATAGTTCAGCAGCGAACGGTAACCGGGCTGGATTGGCCAAGCGCCCTCGCTCCGAGTCTTCTGGCGGCGAGTTATGAAAAGCGATCCGCGGGCAGGCTTGCCCGCCGACTCCTCTGATCTGGTGGATGTCTCGCGCCTGGTAGCCGCATATTACAGCCAGCGGCCAGACCCCGCTGCTTCCGCGCAGCGCGTCAGCTTTGGAACCTCAGGACACCGCGGCTCATCCTTCAACAATTCATTCAATGAGGAGCACATCCTGGCGATCACGCAGGCCATCTGCGATTACCGCAGGCAGTGTGGCATCACCGGTCCGCTCTTTCTGGGCAAGGACACGCACGCTCTATCCGGGCCCGCCGCAGCGACCGCAATCGAGGTGCTGGCCGCCAATGATGTTACCGTGATGATCGATCGAGACGACGGCTACACACCGACGCCCGTTGTCTCGCATGCCATTCTCACTCACAACCAGGGTGGCGCCACGGCGCTTGCGGACGGCATCGTGGTCACGCCTTCGCATAATCCTCCTGAAGACGGCGGGTTCAAGTACAACGGGACCAGCGGCGGTCCTGCTGATACTGACGCGACCGGTTGGATTGAATCCCGGTCAAACGAGTTGCTTGAACATGATCTCGCCGAGGTGCTGAGAATGCCCTACGAAAAGGCGCTCAGAGCTGCAACCACGCATCGCTACGACTATGTGGCCCCGTACGTGAACGATCTTGGCGCCGTGCTGGACACGGAGGTCATCCGGTCTGCAAAGCTTAAAATCGGAGTTGACCCTTTGGGTGGGGCGGGAGTGGCTTACTGGGACCGCATCAGCGAGCGATTTGGCTTCCAGCTCACGGTGATGAACGCCGCCGTCGATCCTACGTTTCGTTTCATGAGCCTCGACTGGGACGGCAGGATTCGCATGGACTGCTCCTCGCCTTACGCCATGGCCGGCCTCATCGGTCTCAAGGAGCAATTTGATATCGCCTTTGCCTGCGACACCGACCATGACCGCCACGGCGTGGTGACGCGCAGCGCGGGCTTGCTGAACCCGAACCACTATCTCTCCGCATCCATCTTCTATCTCTTCCACCATCGGCCAAGCTGGGGTCCAGGAGTGGCGGTGGGCAAGACGCTAGTGAGCAGCAGCATGATTGACCGTGTGACAGCGGATTTGGGACGGCGTTTGATGGAAGTCCCGGTCGGATTCAAGTGGTTCGTTAAAGGGCTTCTTGGGGGATCGCTCGGTTTCGCTGGTGAAGAGAGCGCTGGAGCCGCATTTTTACGGCGTAAGGGCAGCGCCTGGACGACCGACAAAGATGGCATCATCATGGGCCTGCTAGCCGCGGAGATGACAGCACACATGGGGCGCGATCCAGCAGAAATCTATCGAGGCTTGACGGACCGATTTGGCGCTCCCCTTTATGAGCGGATTGACGCTCCCGCCACGCCGCAGCAGAGGGCCGCGCTGAAACGATTCTCACCCGATCAGGTTAAGCTTTCGGAGCTGGCCGGAGAGAAAATCGAGACTATGCTGACCACTGCCCCTGGAAACGGCAGCCCAATCGGCGGGATAAAAGTGATCGCGGCCCACGGGTGGTTTGCCGCGCGCCCCTCAGGCACCGAGGATGTCTACAAGCTATACACCGAGAGCTTTCTGGGAGTGGACCATCTAAGAAGAATTCAGGAAGAAGCGCGGCATATCATTGATCGCGCGCTGGCCGCCAGCAGCCCCGCCGACACGGCTTCGTGACCGCCAACTGGCGCCAGTTAGCGTCACTATAATTTACCTTTCTCGACAAAGGCGCCCTTTCTATTATTTTGTCGGATAGCCTTTCTGAGTCCAATCCTTGACGAAGGAATGCTCGATATCGAGCACCTGGACGTGAGTCAGCCCTACTGTGCGCAAAGCCTCAAACGCCGGACGGACGTTCGGACATTCATGGAACGGACAGCAGCCACAATAGATAACGACAGGAGTGCCCGCCGGGATCGAATGTGCCCACGCCAGGAGTTGTTCGAGGCCTGACGCCTCCCGAGCTGGTCCCTTGTACAAGGCATCCGGAATGTGCCCTTGCTGATACAGGAATTTGAATCCGACGCAGACGATTGCCGGCCTCTGGCCTCTTGGAAGCGTAAGTTCCTTCGCCAGGGTTTCTGGTGTGATAACTTGAGAAGCGCTCCACGGAACGGCAGAAAGGTTGTGCGTGGCGCTAGACGTTCCAAGCGCCGCCAGCAGCCCTGGAGCTAGTAATAGCGCCAAGACCGCTGCCGTAATCAGCCAACCTGTCTTTAATCGTCGCAAGCACATAAGAACCACCCGGGAAAAACCCACTACCTGTTCGCCGCGCTGATGCAGGACCTGCTGATGAATCGCCATGTGGCCGGCGCCATCCGGCGCATGGCGCTATCTTGTTTGATGCGGCGATACAACGCCCTAATATCCGCTGGCCGGTCAATGTCCGCCAGAGGTGGAAGCAGCGAACATGATAACCCCTCCGAGATTAAATTGCGCAACGTATCTCGAAGGGCCCATCTGGTTCCCCAACGAATGCCCGCAAGAAGGTCTTCCTTGTTGCCTCCGGCGGCGCGGCGCAGGCCAATCAGATAATACCCACCGTCCGGGCATGGGCCAAGAACTGCGTCGCACCACCGTAACTCTTCGAATGCCTGAAGTAGGGTCTGCGCTGGAAGTTCGGGTGAGTCGGTTCCGGTTATGATGGCGCGCCAGTGACGGCGTAGCAGAAATCCGAACGCCCGGCCCAATCGTTCGCCAAGATCTTTGCCCCGCTGGGGAAGAATGCGAATCTGCTCCCGCGAGTAAGGTTGGCCGACCGGGAATCGGCCGGTGGTCATCAGGTACAACTCCGCGTGCTCGTGCAGCCGCTTGAATTTGCCAAGTGCGTCAGCGAGCAATGCCTCTTGTATCTCTGCTGCTCCCTGAGGTCCGAGAAGGGGAATAAGGCGCGTTTTTGAAAACCCCGGGCGCGGCGAACGGCCAAAAACTGCAACCGCACACTCATTCTCTCGGGGTCTAATCACGCTCTTGGAAAGGGTCACGGTCTAGTCTGCTGTATTACACCGCCCCACCCGCGGCGCGAAGCCAGCAGGAGAGAATCAGATGAACATCTCCTCGTCCTGAGTGGCTTGACTTACAGTGGATGGACGGCGGCGAGAAAACATCAAGTCCAGAGCCGTCTGGACGCCTTTGAACACCGCAAACGTCTCCCGCACAGGACTAGCGATCCCGCGCTCGACCGTCTTTGCCGCCGCGTCCGCCTTCGTGATTAGATTTCCGATTAGCTCGTCGATGCGAACGAGCTGGTCTCGGCTCCGCCCGGTCAGTTCTTCGAGAGCTTGGTCCACCTGGCCAGTGCGCTCTCGGATTATGCGGCTCACTTCAACGATGTTAGAAGCCGCAGTCTGAATCGGTCCGCGAGCGATAGCCATGATTTCTAGCGCCTGTGCGGCCAGTAGATCAACCTTCTCCTTGATCCCGCTTCCGGTTTCCTTGACCTGCCGGCGGATTTTGAACGCTATAAAACAAAGGCACGTGATCATCGCGGCCTGAATCACAAGCGCGACTGCAGCAACGATCACGAAGATCGTGAGGACTGTTTCGTGACCCATCTTCGCCTCCCGCCCGAAGCCTGTTTATCCTTGCACTCTACTGCGTCTTGGCTTTCTCTTCACGATACGCTTGCTTACCGGCTTCGAGAGCGGCGGCGAGCTGCTCCTTCTGCTGCGCGACCAGATCCTTTGCCTTTCCCACCATCTGCTCGGCCTGCTCTCTGACCTCCCGCTTCTTTCCTACCACGTACTCCTTGCCCATGCTCGCCTTCGCGCCGATCAAATCCCACGTCTCCTGCCCGCTGTTCGGAGCGAACAGTAGCGCCACAAGCGCGCCAAATCCCACTCCTGCCAAAAAGTAAGCAAAGCCTGATCCACCACCATTTCTGTCTTCAGCCATTGGTATAGACCTCCTTTACTTGTCATGTTTCGTTGTGGAGCAGCATCCAGAGGCGCCAACCCAAGCCTATTGCTTTACGCCGGCGCCTTCGTCCAGATCTTCTATCGCGCCCCTGCCCACAGCCGTTATATCCGCAGTTTCTCGCCGCCGCGCCTTACCTTGAGCAGCTAAATGGTCCATGCTTTTTACAGCTTTTCGCCTGATGGTTTCCCGTGTTTCTTCACCGCTCTGGGGAGCGAACAGCAGCGTGGCCAAAAACCCAACGCTTAAACCGCCCACGAAGCATCCAAAAGCACAACTTGGAGATCCTTTGCTCATGTAGCGTGAGTCCTTTCAATCAAGTCTCTGGTCTTATCCTATATCGATGGCGTGGCCTAATCAATAGAAAATAGCTTGGTTGCGCCATAAATAATAAATCAGACGGCTGGACGGTTTATCATTGTTTCGGCGGCATCCGTGGTGGTCAAGTAGCGGTGAATAGCTTCTGCCTGCTCTGCCTTGACTATTTGACCTAACTCTTCAATCGATAGATTCCGAATGGCTTCCAGACTGCCGAAATGAGACAGCAGCTTTTGCGCAGTCTTCTCGCCAATGCCAGGAATTTTTATCAATTCTGTTGTGAGCTGACGGTGGGAACGGCGGGAGCGGTGAAAGGTAACGGCGAACCGGTGCGCCTCATCCCTGATCTGCTGGATCAGGTGGAGAGCTGGCGAATGGTGGTCGAGCGCAATGGGTTCATTTTCTCTGCCGGGCGCATACAGAATTTCCTCTCTCTTGGCGATGGCTGCCATAGGCTGGTTAATGACCTGCAGCGATTCGAGGGCCTCGGCTGCCGCGTGCAGTTGGCCGATCCCGCCATCGATCAGGATGAGATCGGGAAAGCGTTTGTTTTCGCCCAACAGGCGCCGGTATCTGCGCGTCACGACCTCTCGCATGCTTGCAAAGTCATCGTTGCGCGGCACGCTCTTGAGAATGAACTTGCGGTAGTCTGATTTCTTCATCGCGCCGTTTTCCCAGACCACCATAGAGCCTACAACGTCTGTCCCTTGAATGTGCGAAATATCAAAGGCTTCAATGCGCTTCGGCTGCCGCGGCAGGTCTAACGCCTGGACAAGGTTATCCAGCATTTCCCGCAGCGCAGGTTTAACAATTTTGAATCGCCGATCGAAAGAGTGGCGCGCGTTCTTGGCAACGAGCTCCAGCATCGAGCGTTTCGGCCCGCCTTGCGGAGTCAGAATGCGCACTCGCGCTCCGGACTTTCCAGATAGGAATTGCGCCAGCACATCGCGGTCCTCAAAATCCACCGGAACATGGATTACGGCCGGCAGGTATTGCTGGTCTAGATAAAGCTGCTTAAGCAGCGAGGAAAAGAATTCAGGTGGATCGAAGACCTCCTGATCCTCCCAGAAAAATTCACGGCGGTCCACCACCCGGCCTCCGCGCAGGTGAAATACGTTGACGGCGACGAGCGGCCCTTCCTGATGGAAGCCAAAGATATCCGTGTCCTCTCCATGCACGCTTCCCATCTTCTGACGCTCGCGAATCTCTTCGACGACTCGAATCTGATCGCGCAGGCGCGCCGCTTCTTCATAGCGCTGAGCTTCTGAGACTTCAGCCATTTGCCGGTAAAGGTCTCGAGAAAGCTCGCTCACGCGCCCCTCAAGCAGCATCCGCACCTGCCGGATGCGAGCTGAATAGATATCAGGCGACGTCAGCCCCTCCACGCAGGGACCGAGACAGCGCTTGATGTAATACTGCAGGCACGGGCGAGGATGAAAGCGCGCCAGGTCCACGTAACACGAAGGGATCAGAAAGGTGCGATGAATCAGGTCTATCAAACGGTAGGCAAGGCTGGGCGGAAAATAGGGGCCAAAGTAAAGCGAGCCGTCCTTCTTAAGCCGCCGCGTCACATACACGCGAGGGAAACGCTCGGCCACAGTGAGCTTGACGTAGGGGTAAGTCTTGTCATCCCGCAGGAGCACGTTGTAGCGCGGCTTGAACTGCTTGATCAGGTTGTTTTCGAGGACGAAGGCTTCGGCGTCACTATCGACCACGATCCATTCCAGGTCCTCGGCCGCTTCAAGCATCGCGTCGCGCTTCACGTCTTGAGAACGCGAATCCTGAAAGTAGGAGCGGACCCGCTGCCGAAGCGAACCGGCTTTGCCTACGTAAATAGGCCGCTCCTGGGCGTCCCTGAAAAGGTAAACTCCTGGCTGTGCTGGAAGGGATTCGGCTTTTTGAGCAAGCGATGGATTCACGGACCGATGGCCTTGCTGCCTTTCATTTCATTATGCGTCACAGGCGCCCGTTTTCATATGCAGCTCGCCTCCACGCTGTGACCGCTCTATTCTG